>DATFGW010000145.1:0-38153 GCA_035249045.1 Gemmatimonadaceae bacterium
TCTCCCACCCGGCGCAACGATCGCCATCAACACCGCCGCAACTAGTGCCAGCGTCGCCCCGAACACGAACGCGCTCTCCGCCCCCCAACGATCCCAGATCCAGCCGAAGATCAGCGACGCCGGCAGTGCGGCGAGCCCGATCGCCAAATTGTACCAGCCAAACGCAACGCCGCGGCGGGTTCGCGGCACGATGTCAGCCACCAGAGCCTTCTCGGTGCCTTCGGTCATCCCGTAAAAGATTCCGTAAATCGCGAACAGCGCCCACGCCTCCCACGGCGCGCCCGCCACCGCGAAGGCGAAATACACGGCGGCGTATAGCAGCCAGCCACCAACGATGAGTGGCTTGCGACCGAGGGTGTCGGACAGCTTGCCCCCATAGGTTCCCGTAGCGGCTTTCACGAAATTCAGCACGGCCCAGAGTACCGGCGCGAGCGCGACCGGAACGCCGAGCTGGTTCGCGCGCAGAAGCAGAAACGCGTCGGTGGAGTTGCCGAGTGTGAACAGCAGCACCACCACGAGGTATCCCCAGAACCGCCCCCCCAGACGCCCGCTTTCCGTCGCGGCGTCCGCGGTTTTCTGCGGGTCGTGGTGGGGAACGTCGCGAACCACGACCAGCAAAACGATGATCGCGATCGCTCCCGGAATCGCCGACAGCCAGAACACGTTCCGGAGCGCGTGCTCCTGCCCTGGCATCAGTCTACCGTTTGCCGCGACGCCGCCCACCCCGTGCATCCTGAGGATCACGTAAGCGATCAACGGTCCGAGTACAGCTCCGGCATTGTCAGCGGCGGCGTGAAACCCGTAGGCGAGCCCGCGTGACTCGGGCGGCGCGGAGTCGGCGAGCAGTGCATCGCGCGGGGACGATCTCAGTCCCTTGCCAACCCTGTCGGTCACGCGGATCGCCAGGACCTGCGTCGCCGTGCGCGTCGCCGCGATGAACGGCCGGACGATCGCCGCAATCAGATATCCGACGACGATGAACGCCTTCCTGCTTTTGACTCTGTCCGACCACCACCCGCTCGCCAGCTTGAGCAGCGACGCTGTCGTCTCAGCCGCGCCCTCGATTGCCCCGATGAAGCTGGCGTGGGCGCCCAGTACTCCCGCGAGGAACACCGGCAGGAGCGGGTAGATCATCTCGGTGGACACGTCGTTGAAGAAACTGACCGTGCCCAGACCGAGGACGTTGCGTCCCAGCTTCGGACGCGGGTTGTGCGCGACTACCGGATTTACGATGCGCGCACCTCGGCGTGGTCGCCGACGGTGAGCTCGCCCTTCACACCGGAGATCACCGTTTCGTCGCCGATGAGTGAATTGGTGAGCACCGCACCGGTTATCTTCGCCTTCGAGCCGACGATCGAGTTGCTCACCTCGGTGTTGTCGAGCACCGTTCCCGCACCGATCGAGACGTTCGGGCCCACCTTCGATTTCTTGAGGGTGACGTTGTCCTCGATGTAGACGGGATCGATGATCGTCGAATCGCCGACGTTCTTCGGGCGACGCGCGCGGCCGCGCCGGAGCATCGCTTCATTGGTCTCGAGCATCGTCTCGATTTTCCCGGCGTCGTACCAGCCCTCGACGTCGATGACCCGAATCTTCGCACCCTTGTCGATCATGTACTGAAACGCATCGGTCAGGAAATACTCTCCCTGATTCTTGGGCTGCTTCAGGGTGTAATCGATACCCTCGAACAAAAGCTTCCAGTTCCTGATGTAGTAGAGCCCGATGTTGGCGCGCTTCGAGATCGGCGTCTTGGGCTTCTCGACGATCTTCGTCATGTTGCCATCCTTGTCCGTCACGACGACGCCAAAGCGCTGGTAGTCCTCGACTTCCTTGACCCAGATGATTCCGTCCGCGTCCACACTCTTCACCTTCGAGAGATCGGCGTCGAAGATCGTATCGACGAAGATGATCAGCACCGGCTGATCGACGTAGTCCTTCGCCAGCGCAATCGCGCCCGCCGTTCCGTCCTGAACCTTCTGCTCTATGAACACCGAAGGCACGTCCATCTCCGAGCGCGCGTACTGCTCGACTTTTTCCTTAAGGTGGCCGGTGATATAGATGATCTGCTCGACGTTGCCCAGCTTCTTGAGCTCGTCGAGCACATACGACATCACCGGTTTTCCCGCCACCTTGAGCATCGGCTTGGGCGTGAGATGCGTGTGCGGGCGAAGGCGGGTGCCTTTCCCGGCCAGTGGAATTATTACTTTCATGGCGCGCTCGTCCCCTCTCTCCCGTATTTGTCGCTCAGGCGTACGACGTCGTCGATCTCGGGCGTCGATACCTCGAGCACGTCGCAGTCGGTCAACGCAACCATCTGATGGACCGTTCCCGGAGTGATCCGGAACGATTCACCAATCTTGAGCTGCACATCGTCGAGCGCGCTGCGGCCCGGCGCCTGAACCCGATAAACGATCTGTCCCGACAGCAGATAGACGGTCTCGTCCTTTTTGTTATGGTACTGCACCGAAAGCTCGTGTCCGGCGTTGATGTGCAGGATCTTGCCGACGTAGCGCTCGGAGTGCGCCCATATGGTCTCGTGGCCCCACGGCTTCGGAACGTGGGTGACGCCGACCCTCCCCGACTCCGGTTTCGCCGCGCGTGAAGCGCGGGGCGCCGGGGGTGATGCGCGCCTGGTCGATGCTTTCTTTTTTGGCATGCATAAATATCGACGGTCACGTCGAATGCAGCCAAGTGCGGAGGGCATGCTTTCTGCCTTTGCGTAGCTCATGATTCTGTCGCCGAAGCATCTTCCGCGCCTCATCGCCACGATCAGGCTCTTCACCAACTACGGCCTGCGCGATTTCGCCAATCGCCAGGGCTTGCTGGGCCTCGAGGGCGCGGCGCTCGACGACGACGCTCCTATCGATGACGGCGCGGCTGACAAGGCGAAAGCGTTTCGCGAGCGGCTGGTCGAGCTCGGCCCCGCCTACATCAAGCTCGGTCAGGTTCTCTCCACCCGACCCGATCTGCTGCCCAAACCGTACATCGACGAGCTCGAGCATCTCCAGGATGACGTTCCCCCGATGCCGTTCGAGGTGGTCGAAGCGACCATCGAGGAGGAGCTCCACGCCCGCATTAGCAAGCTCTTCGCGAGCTTCGCCGAGGAGCCGCTCGGCAGCGCCAGCCTGGGTCAGGTCCACGCCGCCGAGCTGCGCGACGGACGCAGCGTCGTCGTCAAGGTCCAACGGCCCAATCTGCGCGAGCAGCTCTCAGAGGATATCGAGTTCTTTCACGAGATGGCGAGCTTCCTCACCGAGCACACCAGCGCCGGATCGCGCATCGATCTCGTCGGCGTCGTGCAGCAGGTCGAGCGCGCGCTGGTCGACGAGCTCGACTACCGAACCGAAGCGCGCAACGCAGCATCGTTCCGAAAGGTCCTGGCGAAGTTTCCCCACATTTTGATACCACGCGTCATCGATGCGTACACCACCCACCGGGTGCTGGCCACCGAGCGGATCAAAGGCGTCAAGATCGACGAGATTCCCCCGATCACGCGCATCGAGTACGAGTTCAGCGATCTCGCCGACGAGTTCGCGCACGCGTACCTCGAGCAGATCACCAACAGCGGTCACTTTCACGCCGATCCGCACCCGGGAAACGTATTCATCGTGCTGCCGGGCCCCGACAATCCGCGCACGCCGGCGGAAGCGCTTGCCCGCGATCGCAGGCGCGAAGTGCGGCCAGGGGCGACCGCGCTGGTCGAATCCGAGAATGAGGCCCGCGCCGCCGCGGTTGCTTCTGACGCGGCGCCCGACGATCCGAAGCTTGCGCTCATCGACTTCGGCATGACGGCGCACCTCACCGCGTCAATGCGCGACAAGGTCGTGCGATTGCTGCTGGCGATGGCTGAGAACAACGGCGAAGCCGCCGCCGAGACGCTGATCGAGATGGGCCAGGCTCCCGACGAATTCGATCGCCGCGCTTACACGAGGGACGTCGCCGAGCTGATCGCCAAGCACACCAATCAGACGGTGGAAGAGACGCCGGCGGGGATCGTTCTCTACGAGATGATCACCATCGCGTTCCGGGAAGGACTGAAGCTCCCCGCCGAGCTGACCTTGCTCGCGAAGGCGCTGTTCAACCTCGACGCTGTGACACGCTCGCTCGATCCGAACTTCAATCCGAGTCAGTCGATCCGCGAGTACACCGCCGAGATCGCGAACAAGCGGGCGCAGCGCGACATGTCACCGCGCCGGCTATTTCAGATGGCGTCGGAGACGTCCGATCTGATCCGGGCACTGCCGCATCGGCTTGATGTAATTACCCAGAAGCTCGTCGGCGACGATTTCGCTTTCCGCGTCGAGGCGCCCCAGCTCGGCTCTCTCCTTCTCGGCCTCGAGAAAGTCGCCAACCGAATCTTCACCGGACTCGTCCTCGGCGGACTGCTCGTCGCAAGCGGTTACATGATTCAGGTTCAGCGACGTCTCGCGACCGCAGGCTTCATCATCGCCGGCGCGATTGGTCTCTGGATGATCGCCACGATTCTGATCCAGGACCGCCGCAGCCGAAGGAGAAAGGGCAAGACCTAGAGACGCGCCACCACGCTTGCCACGTATGCGTCGACTCGCTCTCGCATCGTTGCATCGGTAATATTGACGGCACCCGCGGAACGCCAACCGTCGTACACCCGGGGCGGCCCCGGCAGAAGCTCCACCACCGACATAAAATCCCAATAGGGATCGTAGGTGAACTCCGGGCCTGCATGGCGGATATAGGAAGTTAGAAAATGATCAGCCACTTTCACCCCGTGGAGATTCGCGAGATTATGCCGGCACCACGCGACATCGATTCCAGCAGGTCCTCTACACCCATTCACCCAATCCACGACCCCGCTGACGCTGTCGCCATCCCAGAGGACATTGCTCGGATGAAAGTCTCGGTGAATGAAGCACTCGCGGTACGGCGGCTGCGGGCGGTGGACGACATCGAGCGCGACCTTCCAGACTTCGGGCTGCGTCGTCCAGCGCGGAACGATTAACCTCTCCGCCTCGTTGTAACGCCGATACTTCCAGGGAAAGCCGGCGGCGTCGACGCGATGTATCTGGGCCGCGGCCGCGGCGAGCCCATCCAACCATGCATCGACGTTCGGCGGATCGAGAACGACTCTTCCCGGAACTCGCGACACCAGCGTCGCGGGCACTCCGCAGTGCTCGCCGTGCGCGTCTACGGCGGTCAATCGCGGCGCCGGCAGACCCGCACGGACTGCATGTTGGAGACTCCGTCCTTCGCGCACCGCCACATCAGGCTCCCGCGCGGTCCAGCTGCGGTCGGTGAACCGGCGAAGAATCACGGTGTGCACCTCTCCGTCCTTCTCCACCTCGATCGCGTGCAACAGGGACGAAGTGGCGCCAGGAACCACATCGACCGACAGCACGCGGCCGCCGCTGGCGCCCTCGACCCAGCGGCGAGTGTTCTCCGAGAGCTTCACTCCCAGCGCAGCACGATCTTGCCGAAAGTCTGATTCGATTCCATCAGCTCGTGCGCGGCGCGAATCTCATCGAATGGGAAGACTCGATCGACGACCGGCCTCAGCCTGCCGGTGTCGAAGAGCGGAACGATTCGATCGGAGAATTCGCGCGCGAGCGCGATTTTTTCCTCGAGCGGCCGCGCGCGCAGCACCGTGCCGACGATGCTGAGTCGCTTCCGCAGCAGGACGCCCATCGAGAACGGCGCCGATCCGCCGGCGGTCAGTCCGACGATGACGATGCGGCCGAGCGGAGCGAGGACCCGCAGATTCCCATCGAGATAATTGCCGCCGACCAGATCGACGATCGCATTAATGCGATTCTTTCCGACCTGCGATTCGATCGACTCCGCCCAGTCTCCCGCCGTCGAGTCGATCGGAATGTTGAGTCCAAGCAGTCGCGCCCGCTCCAGCTTGTCGGCGCTGCGCGCGGTACCGATCACGGTTGCGCCACTTATGCGCGCGATTTGTAGCGCCGCCGTTCCGACGCCACTGCCGACTGCGTGAATGAGGACGTTCTCGCCGAGGCCGATCTGGAGGCGGTTGAACAGCGCGTCATAAGCGGTTAGAAAAACCTCGGGGATCGCGGCAATTTCTTCCCATGAGAGTTTCGCCGGAGCGTTGATCGCCTCCCGCTCGTGCACGCAGACGAATTCAGCGTGACCCGCGCCGCCGATGATCCCCATCACCCGATCACCGGGCTTCCACATCGATGCGCCAGGGCCGAGGGCATCGACGAGGCCGGCGTACTCCATCCCGCTTATGTCCGCCGCGACACCGGCGGGAACGGGATAATTGCCCATTCGCTGGAGGATGTCCGCGCGATTGAGCGCGGACGCCTCGACGCGGATCCGAATCTGCCCCAACCCGGGCTCCGGTGCCGGCCGCTCCTGGACCTCGAGCACGCCCGGGCCGCCGGGTTTGGTGATGATGACTGCTCGCATTTCAGTCAATCTAGGCGGATGGAAAGGCCGGCTCTCGCGAGCCGGCCTTTTTTAACTGCAACGTAAGACTACCGGCGGGAAGCCGGGGGCGCGCCGGCCGGGGGCCAGGTGCCTAACGACAACATCGTGCTTTGGCCCGTGGCCTCAAGCCGGCCCGCCCACGGCTTCCCGCCGGTACTCTTCAGTTGCCTTTGACTTTACCGAACCTTATTCCCATTGGCATCCCAAACCTCGACCGTCCCGAGATTTCTCGCCCGGATCGGTGCCTCGATCTTGGAAAGATCTCCCGCCACAACCACGACGAGATTGTCCGGATTGAGGTGGGCCTTTGCGACCGTGCTCAGATCGTTGGGCGTCACCGCCGCCAACCGCTCCCGGTAGGTCGTATAGAAATCGAGCGGCAATCCCCACACGATCAGCTGCTGGATGCGGCCGGTGAGACCCTGCACGCTCTGCACCGAGCTCGGAAAGCTCGACACGATGTTGTTGAGCGCCCCGGTAAGCTCCGCCGCCGGCACCGGCTCCGTTGCGATGCGCTTGTACTCGTTGATTGCCTCGGTCAGCGCCGAATCCGTCGAGCTAGTGCGCACATCCGAGCTGATCCGAAACACGCCCGCGCCCGGCCGCAGATCGAGTCCGCTGAAGGCACCGTACGTGTAGCCGTGCTTCTCGCGCAGGTTCATGTTCACGCGCGAGCTGAATCCGCCACCCAGCACGTGATTCAGCGCGACCATGTTCAGATAATCCGGATCCGTGGCGCGGAAGCCAGGCTGACCGACCATGATCGTCGACTGCACCGAGCCCGGCCGATCGACCAGAATGATCCGAGTGCCGGTGCTCGGCCGCATCGGGTTTGATACAGGCGGCAATGCCGCGGATGCCGACGTCCAGGAACCGTAGGCCTGCTGCGCAATTCGCTGCGCTTCGGCTTTGTTCAGATCACCGACCAGCAGCAGCGTCGAGTTCGCGGGCGAGTACATCGTCTTGTGCCAGTTGACGATGTCGTCGCGCGTCAGAGTCGAGATCGTCGCCGGCGTGCCGCTCGACGGACGTGAGAATGGCGCCGATTCATCGAACGCGGCGCGAACGAACGCATCCGATGCCAACCCCGCCGTTTGCGCGTGACTCTGCGCATACGATGCCAGCGCGCGATTCTTCACGCGGTTGACTTCACTCGCCGCAAAACTTGGAGCCATCACCGACTTGGCAGCCAGATCGAGAGCCTGCGGGAAAACCGTCTTCAGAGCTACCACGTCGGCGAACGCGTTGGTGAAACCCGACGCGGTGAAGAACTGCGCGCCGAGCGCGTCCATCGCGCGCGCGATGTCGGCGCCCGTCATGCTGCCCGTTCCCTCCGACAACAGCGATCCCGTTATCGATGCGAGACCGTTCTTCGCCGCGGGCTCACGCATCGAGCCTGCATCGACGATCAGCCGCGCCTCTACCACCGGCACCGTGTGCTTCTCGACCAGAATTACCTTGAGTCCGTTGGGCAGCTGAAACTGCTCAACGGGCGGAAATGCGTACGGGCGGAGAGGACCGGGCGCCGGCGGGTTCACCGTCTGCGCGCTCAAGGTTGCCGCCGCGGCGAGAGTCGCCGCGAAACCAAGCCTCATCGAAGCAAGAAGAGTCGAACGCATTAGTTGGCTCCTCCGGAAGTCGTAGTTGCGCCGCTCGCTGCCTTCTTCGCGGGAACGTAAACGAGGATGACGCGATTGTTGGGCACCAATCGCTCACGCGCCAGCGAGTTGAGCTGGTCGAGAGTGACGCGATCGAAATCGCCGAGCACCTCGTTGACGTGATTTGGATCGTGGAAGAATGTCCAGCCTTCGGCGAGGCGATCGGCACGACCGCCGAATCCGCCCGTAAACTGGAGACCGTTGACGAAGTTGAAGCGCTCCTGCGCGCGCGCGCGATCGAGCTCCGACTGCGTGAAGCTCGACGTGCCCGCCAGCTCGGCGAGCAGCGCTTTCTCGAGCGAGTCGGGATTGCTGCCCGGCTTGCCACTCGCGACGAACACCAACATGTCGGCGCCGTCGGCGAGGCCGATGTTGAAGCCGCTGACATTGGTCGCGATCTGCTGTCTGCGTACCAGCGACTCATCGAGCCGGGACGAGTTTCCGCCACCGATGATATCCGCCAGCAGCGACACTGCCTCCGCACGACGATCCTTGGCCGGAGGAACGCGGTAAGTCACATAGACCCTCGGCGCCGGAGCGAGAGGATCCTGCACTACTGCGCGCTGCTCACGTCCGATCACCGTCGGCACGCTCATGTTGGCGAGCTTCGGTGGATTTGGACCGCGCGGAATCGGGCCGAAGTACTTGCGCACCATCTGCTTCGCCTGGGCGACATCGATGTCGCCGGCGACCACCAGCACCGCGTTGTTCGGCGCGTAATAGGTCTTGAAGAAGTTCTGGACATCCGAGACCGACGCTGCGGAAAGATCCGTCATCGACCCGATCACCGAGTGGTGATAGGGATGCGACTCGGGGAAAAGCAGCTCCTCGGTTTTCTCGAGCCAGGTGCCGTAAGGCTGGTTGTCGACGCTCTGCCGGCGCTCGTTTTTGACGACCTCGCGCTGGTTATCCAGTTTCGCCTGGGTCAGCGTCTCGGTGAGCGTGCCCATACGATCGGACTCGAGCCACAGCGCAAGCTCCAGCTGATTCGACGGCACCTGCTCGAAGTAGTTGGTGCGGTCCCAGCTGGTGGTGCCGTTGATGTCCGAGCCGGCGCGTCCGCCCGCCGCCTCGAGCAACGCCCAGTGCTGTCCGTCCGCGACGTTCTTCGAGCCCTTGAACATCATGTGCTCGAAGAGATGGGCGAATCCGGTGCGACCCGGCTGCTCCATCTTCGATCCGACGTTGTACCAGAGTAGAACCGCCGCGACCGGCGTCGAGTGATCCACGTGATAGATCACGTTCAGCCCGTTGGGCAGGGTTTCCCTGGTGAAATCGACTCGCAGCTCGGGACTCTTGCCCGCCTGCGACTTTGCCTGCGCACCGAGATTCGCGGCGGCAAGCAGTAATAGAGAGACCGCACAGTAGCGGAGTCTCATCCGACCTCCTTTCCTTTTTTGTTGATCGCCGGCGCTGGACGGGAGCGCCGGAAGAGGTCCTAAGGTAGGAAACGGATGGACCAGGCGAAAGGGTGGGTGTTTGCTTGGATCGGAGCGCTTCGGCGGCACCCCTAGTCCAAAAGTCGGCAGGTGGGAGACGTGGACAGTCGGGAGGGTTGCAGTCTGTCGTGCTTTGCATCCATAGGAAAGGCAAGGCTATCAGACGCCAGTATGACAGCTAACAGACTCCCAACTTTCCAGTCTCCCATCTGCCGACTTTTTGACTAGGGGTGCTAGCCGAAGCACCCCGATCCATAACGAGGAGCCCTACTCGTAGCGCAGCGACTGAATCGGATCCAGGTTGGCCGCACGCCTCGCCGGCCAGACGCCGAACAGGATCCCCACAAACCCCGAGAAAAAGAACGCGAGCAGGATCGACGACGGCGCAACCGACGTGTTGAAGTTGCCGAACTTGGCAAGCGCCATCGCCCCGAGCCAGCCGAAGAAGATGCCGCCCACGCCGCCGAGCAGGCAGAGTACCACCGCCTCGATCAGGAATTGAAGCAGAATGTTCTTCGGCGTGGCGCCCAGCGCCTTGCGCACCCCGATCTCGCGTGTCCGTTCGGTCACCGACACCAGCATGATGTTCATGATGCCGATGCCGCCGACGAGCAGGCTGACCGCCGCGATACCGGACAGCAGGAACGTGAAGATCTGGGTCGTCTCCCCCAGCGTGCTGAGAAAATCCGCCTGGTTGCGAATCTGGAAATCGTCGGGAATGCCGACGCGCAGCCGATGCTCGCGACGCAGGACACGCTGGATCTCCGCCATCGCCTGGGGAATCTCTGCCTCCGACGCGGCTAGTACACCGATCTGCCGCAGCCTGTCGGTGCCAAACACCCGGAACTGGCCGGTGGTGATCGGGATCAGAACCTGGTCGTCGGGGTCGCCGAATCCGCCGCCGGTTCCCTTGCTGGCGAGCACTCCGATCACCTCGAACAGAAAACCGCCGATGCGGATGTTCTGGCCGACGAGCTCCGCTGGCGGAACTCCGAGATTGTCGGGCACCGTCGCACCCAGCACCGCCACCCGGCGGCTCGCGCGGTCGTCGCCCTCTGTGAACATCTTACCCTGCGCCATCTGGTACTTCCGGACTTCCAGATAGTTGGGCGTAGTGCCGATTACCTGAGTGTTGGCGTTGGTGTTCAAGTACTGAACCTGTAGCTGGCGCTGTATCTCCGGCTCGACTTCAGCCACCGCCGGCCCCGCTGAATCGAGTGCGCGCGCATCGGCAACGTACATCGGCGCTCGATCGCTCCCGGACCGGACTCCACCAGGTGCGTAGATCTGTCCCGGCGACACCGTCAGCAACGTCGTTCCCAGCGCGCTGATACGCGCGTTGACCGACTCCTGCGCGCCGCGGCCGAGCGCTACCACCGCGATCACCGCGCCGACTCCGATCACCACGCCGAGCATTGTCAGGAACGAACGCAGCTTGTTCGCCCTCAGGGCGCCAAGCGCCACGCCAATCGTCTCTCCGAGGAGCATTCGCCTATCTCCGGTTGGTCATCCGCCGCCGCCGCGACCGCCACCACCACCACCACCACCGCCGCCGCCCGCAGGCGTCTGCGACTGCTGTTGCTGCAATCCGCCACCGGCGCGCGACCTGATGCGCTGCTGAAGCTCGTCACGCTGGGCCTGCAACACCGCCGCACCCAACAGAGCGACCTCGTCGCCCTCCTTCAGCCCGCTTAGAACCTCGGTGTAATCAAAGTCGCTGATTCCGACGCGCACGAAGTGCGGGGTGTACTTCTCGTCCTTTTTCACGAACACGATCATTGGCCCACCGCCGCCGCCACCCCCACCGCCGGCGAACCCGCCTGGAGCGCCGCCCGCACCCTGGGCGCCACCACCGCCCGCGCCGCCGCCGCCGCCGCCGAACTGGCGATTGAAGCCGCCTCGGGTGGACGATGCGGTTCCCGATGCCGCGCCCTGCGCGAAGTTGCCGCCAAACCTCCGGCCCGTGCTGTCGCCGCCGAATCGCCGGCCCGTCGTATCACGCGCGGTACTGCTGGCGGTCGATGACGACGCTCCCGGACGCCCACCGCGTCCCCGGTTCTGTCGCATCGACGCCATCATCGACCGCAGCGAATCCTGACTCACTCCGAGTACTGGCGCGACGGTCGCCGCGTCGCGCGCGTTCCTGATCGCATCACTCGGCACCGCCAGCACGTTGTCCTTGCGAACGATGTCCATGACCACCTGGCCGTTCATGCCCGGCTTGAGAGCGTTGTCGGAGTTGTTGAGACTCACCAGCACCGGGAACATCGTCACGCTCGACTGCACCACGGCCTGGGGCTCGACCTTCTCCACCACACCGAAAAATCTGCGCGTCGGAAATGCATCCACCGTCACCGTCGCGGTCTGGCCCGGCTGCACGTTGCCGATATCCGTCTCGTTGACGAACGCGCGCATCCGCACCTTCGTCAGGTCGGCCATCTTGAGAATCGTGGTGCCGCCGCTCGCCGATGTCGTCGCCGAGGTGATCACCATCCCCTCCGAGACGGGCTTCTCGATGATGGTGCCGTTCGACGGCGCGCGCACGGTCGCGTCCTCGAGCTGCACCCGGGCGATGTCGAGGTTGGTACGCGCCTTGACCACCTGCGCGTCGGCATTCGCGTAGGCGAGAGTCGCCGCCTCCATCTCCTGCGACGTGATGATGTTCTGCTTGTAAAGCTCGGCGGAGCGGTTCCGCTGGGCCAGCGCGACCTCACGCGCGACCGTTGCTGATCTCAGATCGGCCGCCGCCTGAGTGTAACGGTTCTGCACGTCGCGGGTATCGATCTGCACCAGCAAATCGCCGGTGTGCACGTTCGAGCCGATGTCTACCGGCATCTTGAGCACCAGCCCCGACGCCTTGGACTTGACCTCGATGATGTCGACGGGCTCGACCGTTCCGTTCGCCTGCGCGCTCAGCACGATGCTGCGCCGCTCGACTCGTGCCGTTTCGATTACCACCGTCGGATCAGTGCTCTTCTTGCACCCGCCGACCGCTGCCACCAGTGGCAATGCAAGCATGATCCCAACTCGCAGCGCCGATGCGCCGACGCGAGAAATTCCCACTTTCGTTTCGTTCATCTTGCCTGTTGAATGTTCGGAATGCGCGATCGACGTCATTGCAGATCGCGTCCCACCAGCGCCTCCAGCTGCGCGCGCGCGATGCGGTAATCGTAGCGCGCCTGGATCAGCGCCTGTCGCGCGGTCGCGAGCGCCGCCTGCGAAGTGATCAAATCGAGCAGCGTCGACGCGCCTATGTTGTACCGCTGCTGCTGCACCCGCACGTCTTCCTCTGCCGCAGCCACCGACGCTGTCTGCACCGCGACCCGCTGGGACGCGCTCCGCAACGCGCCGATGTTCTGCGTCAGCGACTGCTGCGCCGCCAGCTGCGCGTCGTGCAGGCTCGCCTCGGCATTTACCTCGGCGACTTTCGCGCGCACGACATTCTCCTCGCGCTGAAAGTTGTTGAAGATCGGATACGACAGTGAGAACGACAGCCGGCCGTTGTAGTTGAACGGGTCGCTGCCGAGCCCGAATTTCGGATCGGTGCCGCTGCCATTGCGCGAATAGCTGGCGCTCAGTGACGGCAGGTAGGTCGCCTTCGACGCCTTCCGCGATTCCGTCGCGGCGTCGAGCGCCGCCTGCGCCTGTTGCACCGCCGGACCGTTCTTGGCGAGCGCGGCGAGCTGCGCGCTGTCCGGAAGTTGCGCCATGTTCTCGTGGAGCGACGCCGGATCGGCCGTGACGGGAACGTCCGACGCAACCAGCCGCGTCAGCGCCGCGTTGGCAGCCTCGCGCTGCGCCTGTGCTGTCAGAAGCGCCAGCTGCGCGTTGCCGACCGCGATCACGCCACGCAGCGAGTCCGAGCGCGTTGCCGCGCCCGCCCGCACTCTCGCCACCGATGACTTGTACTGGACGTTCGCCAGCTCCATCTGCACCCGCGCGGCATCCTCGCTCTCTATCGCCGCCAGCACCGCGTAGTACTGCTGCTTGACGTTGAGCGCGATGTTGTACTTCACCGCAACCGCATTCGCTTCAGCAGCCGCGATGTCCGAGTTGGACGTGCGGAGGTTGTAGAGCCGCTGGCCGCCGTCGAAGAGCGTCATGTTGAGAGAAAGTCCGGTACTGTTGGTAGGCGCCGACGCCACCTGTACCTGCTCGCCGTTCTGGTTGATGCGGGTCTGTCCGCCGCCGATTTGCACCACGTGGCCCATGCTGAGCGATGCACTCGGCAGAATCGCGCCGATCGCCGAGACCCGCGCGGCGCGGCTCGTTCGCTCGGTGCCTTCCGCCTGTACGGCCTGCGGCGAGTTCTGCTGCGCCATCGCCACGGCTTCCTCGAGGGAGATCTTGCGGGCGCTGTCCGGGGCGCGGGTGAGGCCGGGCTGAAGCCCCGGCTGGAGGACCTGGGCACCGGCAACCGAGCCGGCTGCCATAACAGCCAGAGTCAGCGCCGGAAGAAGTCGTCCGAACGCCATTTGATTGTGTGACATATAGTTGCGTTGCTGATCGGTTGCTCAAAAACAAAGGGCCGCACCTGACCGCGGCCCTTCAATAAGTACGCCCAACCGTAGCGTTTTGCTGAAGGCGGTTATCGGTGGACCGTGGCCAGCATCCGCTGCCTCAGCATCGACAGCCGCTTCCGCACCGAACCGTCCATCACGGTGTCACCGACCTTCACGATCACGCCGCCGAGGATGGCGGGGTTGAGCGAAATGTGGGGCACCACGCGCTTGCCGAAGAGACGCGTGAGCTGCCGCGCCAGGGCGTCGCGCTCCGGTTCCGTCGGCTCCGTCGCAACCGTGACCATCGCATGTACCCGGTTCTCGGCTTCGTCGATCAGCAGGCGATACTCGGAGGCAATCTCGGGAATCAGCATTTGACGGCGCTTGTTGATCACCGTCTCGATGAAGCGCAGGAATACCGGCGGCACCCGCCGGCCGAGCGCCTTCTCGAGAATCTCGATCTTGTGCGACGCGGAAAGCTTCGGCGACTCGAGGAACGCGCGCAGCGTCGGGTCCTCCCTCATCCCCGCGGCGATCGCGTCGAGCAGCGCGCCCCACTCTTCGACGCTGTCGCTCTTCCGGGCCAGCGTCAGCAGCGCTTCGGCGTAGTTGCGGCCAATTCCCTCGGCGTTCATCCGCGCGTGGTCTCCGCGACAGGAATCGACGAGAGGAAGCTCTCGACGATTTTCCGATTCGACTGGTCGTCGAGATTTTTCTCGATGACCTTTCCGGCGCCGGCGATCGCGAGCTCGATGGCCTCGCGGCGCAGGTCGGCGATCGCGTGCTCCTTCTCGCGACCGATCTCTGCCCGCGCACGCTCCAGCATCTGCTGCTGCTGCTGCTGGGTCTCCTCGAGCATCTGCGCGCGCAGCTTCTCTCCCGCGTGGCGGCCCTCGACGATGATCTTCTGCGCCTCTACCCGCGCTTCCTCGATCTGGCGCTTGTGCTCGGCGAGAATGCCGGCCGCTTCCTCGCGATCACGCTTGGCGGCCTCGATCGCGTCCTCGAGGGCTTTCTCACGCGCCTCGACCTCGGCGATGATCTTCGGGAACACGAATCGGCCGAGAACGATCAGCAGGACGATGAAGACGATGAAGGTCCAGAACATCAGTCCGCCGTTCGGCGTGAGCAGATCGCCAGACTTGCTCGATTCTACCGGCGCGATCGGCTCTGACTGCAGCAGTGCAAGAAGTACCAGGTACATATGCGTGATGGCTCGGGGCGATATCTCGCCGTTTGTATCGCTGATCTCGAATTGAGGCTGGGGCCCGCGGCGCGCGAACGCGCCGCGGATCCGAGCCGGAATTGCCTAGAAGCTGAACTTGCCCTGAATCAGGAACGCGATGACGATTGCGAACAGCGCGATTCCCTCGATGAGCGCCGCGAAGATGATGGCGCCCGTCTGAATGCGACCTGCCATTTCCGGCTGGCGCGCCATGCCGTCCATCGCCTGACCGGCCAGACGTCCAATACCGATGCCCGCGCCGATGGTGGCGAGACCGCCGCCGATGCCGGCGCCGAGCAGAGCCCACGCGCCCGAATACTCGCGGGTGAAGCTCGCTGCAGCCTGAAGCAGAGGATACATCGTGACCATTTTCTTACCCTTTCCTTTTATGACAATCGTGATTGGTCATGCTCGCGATCACGACATCGCTATCCGTCGACGGAGCGCCAGGCTCCAACGGAATTCTCCAGCCGGCTCGGCCGGATACGTGCGCGGAGTTGAGCAGGCTCCGCGTCAGTGCGCACTCTCGCGAATCAATCCAATGAACACGGCGGACAGAAGCATGAAAATGAACGCCTGCAGAAATGCCACGAACAGCTCCAGCATCGCGATGCCGAGTGCCATCGCGATCGGCAACGGAACGAGGACCCAGGTTGCGAAGGTGAAGATGAGGCTGATGAGCGCCAGAAGCACCACGTGTCCGGAGATCATGTTGGCGAAGAGTCGGATCGCCAGCGCGAACGGCTTGGTCAGCTTGCCGATGATCTCGATCGGCGTGAGGATCGGCGAGATGAAGAGCTTCATGCCGAGCGACATGTCGTGCGGCCAGAAGACTATCGTATTGATGTAGCCTTTGCCGAGCGCCTTCATGCCGGCGAACTCGATCACGAAAAACGTGACGATCGCCAGCGTCGCGGTGACCGAGATGTTGCCGGTCGCGGTCGCGCCGTACGGCATCAGGCCGAGCAGGTTCACGAACAAAATGAAGAAGAAGAGCGTCAGGAGATACGGCACGAACGCATTGCCGTGCGGTCCGACGTTGGGCAGGACCACCTCGTTGCGGAGGTAGAGCACCATCGCCTCGAACCCAGCGCCGAAACCGCCCGGGGCTTTGCCTTTCCGTGTGTGACGGTTGTGCGCGCGCAGGGCGAAGAGCGTGAACACCAGGCAGAGGAATGCCGCAACCCACAGCATCACGACGTGCCGCGTCGGGGAGATGTCGAGCGTGAAGCCGCCGATGTGAATCGGATTCCAGTGCGGCAGCTCGTACTCGCACACGAAGCCCGGCTTGAAGCACGGCAGATCGAGGGTGTGCGAATCCGCGATGTGCGGCGTGATGAAGTCTCTTTGATCAGCGATCATATTCGAGCAGCAGCGGTTCGGCCATCATCGTCAGAAAGAAAAAAGTCACCAGACTCACCAGCGCCGCTTCGAGCGAGAGATTGCCGATTCTCGCCAGCGGAGCGTACAACACCAGCACGAACAGCCTGAGCCCTGCGCCGAGCGCCCATCGTATCAGCAGCTCTCCAGGCACTCCGTGTCCCGAGCGTCCCGGGCGCAGCAGTGCGTAAGAGCCGAGTTGTACTGCGAAAGCCAGTCCAGCGGAGACCAGCATCGCATCGTGCTGCTCCACCGTTCTGAAGTACGTCCTCAGGATCACGGTGGCGACGAGAATGAGAGCGGCTGACACTCCGGCGAAAAACGCCAGCGCTCTCTTTTCTCTCACCGCTCGCGTCTCCGCCGCTCTTCGTCATCCTGCCTCTGCGCCGCCGCAATGCGGCGATACATATGGTAGAATCCGCCCACCGCACCCACGAACGCCCCGGCGATGATGAACAATCCGTTTCCGTTGAAGCGGTTGTCGAGCCATTGGCCGGCGAAGACGAAGATCACGATCGCGGCCGCGAACTGGATCCCGAGTCCGGCGAAATCGGCGCCCGACAAGCCCTTCGGCGAGGTCTGTCGTGGCCGTTTTTCGTCAGCCATTGCGCGATGAAATTAACCGCTTGTGAAGAATTTCACAAGCGAACAGATGGCGCTTTTCCGAAGAGAGGCCGAACATTTCAGGCGCGCGCAAGTTCATGACTCATGCGGAGTTAGTCTGTGACTTGACCGTTGACCGCTCGTCTATCTGTCGATAAGTTGGCGTTCTCACGATATGTGAGAGCGGCCGCCCGCCTACCACGACCAGACCCGTCTCGCGAAGTAATGGATAACCGGCTCATTCTCCCCTTGCTGTGCGCAGCATCAGTCGCCCTCGCCGCGGCTCCGTTCTCCCACGAATCAAAATCGATCGCCACTACAAAGCACTCGGCTGCCGAGAAGAGCGCGCCCATCGTCACGACTTTCGACGTCACCAGACCGAAGGACGCCGACAAGCTCCGCTTCTCGCTCAACGTGCGCAACAACACGGGCAAGATGCTCGAGCTGCGCTTCCCCGACGGACAGACCCACGATTTCGTCGTCAAGGATTTCGCCGGCAAGGAAATCTGGCGCTGGAGCGAAGGGCGGATGTTCACGTCGGCAATGCGCAGCGAGACGCTCAAGGGCAAGGGTGCGACGAGCTTCTCCGAGAGCTGGGACGTAAAGGGCCAGCACGGAGCATTCACCGCCGTCGCGATTCTCAAGAGCGACAATTTCCCCGTCGAGACTTCGGTTCAGTTCGTCCTTCCGTAATAGTCCGCATTCAAGCGACACTAAACGCGCTCTCCTCGAGCGCGTTTTTTTTTTTGCACTTCCCGCCTCCCGCTTCCCGCCTCCCGCTTCCCGCCTCCCGCTTCCCGCTTCCCGCTTCCCGCTTCCCGCCAACGTATTACCGATTGCGCGTGTCAAAGCTCGTGTAGATTCGAAACTGCTGCCACAACCACCCGTACTGAACACAGTGCCCAGCCGAATTCTCCGCGGCGCCTCGCTTGCCGCCTTCGCTCTTGTTTCGCTCGCATCTATCAGCCTTGCGCAGAGCGCGGACGATAAGCCCGACGTAGTTCGGGGCCGCGTCACCGACGATTCCTCGCGAGCGGTGGTCGCCGCAGTCACCGTCACCCGCGGCCCCGACCGACTCGTCCAGCAGACCACCACCGACAGCGCCGGCAATTATCGGGTGCGCTTCGAGCAGGGCACCGGTGATTACCTGGTCTACGTCAGCGCTACCGGCTACACCTCGGCGCGGCGGCGGGTGCAGCGGCAGACCGACGAGCATGAGCTGATCGCGAATTTCACCCTCGCACCGGCGCCTGTCGCAACCCTGGACGCGGTGAAGATCGAGGGCCGCAAGCCGGTGCGCGCCAGCAATCCAATCGCTCCGACCCAACCCGAGACGGGCTCCGCGGAAAAATGGCAGGACGGCGTTAGCGGCCAGGTTCCTCCGACGATCGCGGGAGATCTGAGCGCCATCGCCGGCACCATGTCCAACGTCACCATGACGGCGAGCGGTCCATCGATACTCGGTGCCGGCTCCGAATCAAATCTGAATACGCTCAACGGAATGGGGCTGGCCACGGGATCGGTTCCGCGAGCAGCACGCACCGAGACGCGCGTCACCGGCGCGACCTTCGATCCAACCCGTGGTGGTTTCTCCGGGGCCAACATCGACGTCCGTCTCGGACCGGGCGACCGGAACTACCAGCAGCGGCGCGCTTTTCTCACCTTCGATCCGCGCTTTCTCCAATTCACCGACAACGCCGGCCGCGCAGCCGGGCTTCCGAGCGGGGGAGCGCGCGGCAGTCTTGGCGCCGACGGCGAGCTCATTCGTGGCGCGCTCACCTACAACATCGCGCTCGACTTCGGGCGCTCGCTTAGCGATCCGTCGACGCTGCTCAGCGCCGATGCCGACGCTCTCCTCAACGCCGGGGTCTCACCTGACTCCGTCGCACGACTGATTGCGTTCGCAACGCCGCTCGGCATTCCGCTCGCGTCGCCGACCGTCCCGACCAACCGCCAGCACAACACCCTCGCCTGGCTCGGGCGGCTCGACGACACCCGTGACACCTTGAGCACCCGCGCCCTGACCACCTACGCCGGCTGGACTAGCGATGGCGCGCTCGGATTCGGTCCACTGTCCGCGCCATCCGCGGGGAGCGAGCGCAGCCAGCGCACGCTTGGGACCCAGCTCACGCTTGGCTCCTACGTCGGACCCGGCCGCCGCACTCTCAACGAGACGCGTATCGGCTTGAGCGGTGAGCGGACAACTGTCTCGCCCTATCAAACCCTGCCCGCTGCAACGGTGCTGGTTCGCTCTGACGATGCGGGAGTCGGAACCGACGTGACGTCGGTGCAGCTCGGAGGCGGTTCGTTCCTTCCCACCAAAGAATCGAGCTGGACTCTCGAAGCCGGAAACCAGACTGAATGGAACGCCCACGGCCGTACCCATCGCTTCAAGGGACTGTTGTGGGGACGCATGGACGGAATGCGGCAGGAAGGATTCTCGAACGGGCTCGGCACCTACACCTTCAACTCGATCGAGGATCTGAGTGCGGGTCGCGCGACGAGCTTCTCGCGGACGCTGCAGCAGCCATCACGTGAGGGACGGGTCTGGAACGCGGCGACCGCCATCGCGCACAACTTCGCGCCGTCGCGCTACTTCAGCTTTCTCTATGGCGCGCGGCTCGAGGCCGACGGGTTCAGCGGCAAGCCGGCGCGCAACGTCGCGCTCGACCAGGCGCTCGGAGTGCAGAGCGGCGCGGCACCATCACGGCTTCACGTGAGCCCCCGCGCCGGTTTCACCTTCACCTATAATCGTGACCGCGGCAACGGCCAGGGCACCATGCAGAACCAGACTGGCCGATACTATAGGTATATGTCGGGCACCCTGCGCGGCGGGATCGGCGAGTTCCGCGATCTGCTGCGCCCCGGAGTGCTCGCCGATGCGTCGGCATCTACGGGCCTCCCGGGCGGCAGCTCGTATCTCAACTGCGTCGGCGCCGGGGTGCCCGCGCCCGATTGGTCGCTCTTCGCGAGCGATCCATCCACGATTCCCACGCAGTGTGTCGATGGCAGTGGCGTGCTCGGCGACGTAGCGCCGGCGGTCACCCTGATCGATCCGTCGTACGACGTGCCGCGCAGCTGGCGCGCGTCGCTGGACTGGAACACCAGCACCCACGGTTGGCTGCTTCGCGCCGGAACTCTGGTGTCGTACGATCTGTCGCAACCCGGCGTCGTGGACGCGAACTTCAGCGGCGTGAGCAGGCTGAATCTCACCGACGAAGCCAACCGGCCCGTCTACGTCACCGCGGCATCGATCGATGCGGCGACCGGCGCGGTGTCGCCGGTAGAATCGCGGCGGGCGGCGCAGTACGGTCGCGTCGGGATGCGTGTCAGCGATCTGCGCGGCTACGGCGGACAGCTGAACCTCGCGCTGTCGCCCGATGTGTTCAAGTTCCGCGGCGGCGGCGCGTCGTTATACGGATCGCTGTCCTACACCCTGCAAAGCACCAAGCGCCAGTTCCGCGGCTTCGACGGCGCAGCGTTTGGAGACCCGCGACTGGTCGAGTGGGCGCCCGGTGTCAACGACGCGCACCACGTCTTCGTGCTGAGCGGCGCGTTCTCCACCGGCAAGACCGGCACGGTCACGTTATTCGCCCGCGCACAATCGGGATTGCCGTTCACGCCGCTCGTTCAGGGCGACATCAACGGCGACGGCCGGAGCGGCGATCGTGCTTTCATTCCGGATCCGGCGACGGCCGACCCCGCGCTCGCATCACAGCTCCAGACCCTCATCGCCAACGGCTCGCCGACGGCGCGTGGATGTCTGCTTGCCAACCTCGGACACGTAGCGCCGCGCAACGGGTGTCGCGGTCCGTGGACCCAGTCACTCAACATCCAGTGGCGGCCGCCGACGCCCAAGCGCTGGGGCTATCGCGTTACGCCGAACGTCTATCTGCAAAACGTGCTCGCGGGCCTCGATCAGCTGTTCCACGGCAGCTCTCTGCGCGGCTGGGGCTCGCCAGCGACGCCTGATCCGGTGCTGTTCATCCCGCGCGGCTACGACGCCGCCAACAAGCGGTTCCAGTACGACGTCAATCCACGCTTCGCCGACACCCGGCCGGGCCGGACTCTGCTCCGCAACCCGTTCCGGATCGTGCTCGATTTCTCCTTCAACCTTTCTACCGACTACTCGCTGCAGAAGCTGCGGCGCGCGGTGGAACCGGTGAAGAGTCCCGTCGGCTGGCAGCGGCGCTCAGCAGATTCGCTCACCGCGTTCTACCTCCAGAACACCTCCAGCATCCACAAGATGTTGCTGGAGTACACCGATTCGCTGTTCCTGACGCGGCCCCAGGTCGCGGCATTGAAGAGCGCGGACTCGGTCTTTTCGGAGAGGGTGCGCGCGATCTACGCTCCGCTCGGCGAGTACCTGTCCCGCGGCAACGGCGATGCTGGGAAGGCCGAGCTGGATAGCGCCAACGCGACCGAAAAGTTGTACTGGAAGATTTTCTGGGAGCAGCCCGAGATCGCGGCCGCGATAGTGACACCGGCTCAGCGCGAGCTGATGCCAATGTTCAAGTCAATGGTCGAGGTACCGATGAAGGAGCGCGAGCATAGCCAGTGGCAATTCGGGCATCCGGTTACGTTCAGCGACCAACCGAAGTCTACGCCGCCGCCAGCGGCACCGAGCGGCGAGTCGATACAAAAAAAGGGCTCTCCTTGAGAGCCCTTTTTTGTCAGGCCAGTCCTGGATGCATCAGCGACGGACTTCGCGCCGGAAAGTGCACCACGATCGGCTCGTACCGCACCGGATTGCGCAGCCACTCCTCCGCGTCACCGCACGACTGGAACGCGCGGATGGTGACCTGGGTTTGATCCGACATCGTCTCCAGCATTCGTGCCTTGCCGAAGTCGGGTGGATTGTGGGCGACTATCGCCCACGCGTGTGGTCCGATCCGTTCGGCGAGGAGCCGAAGATAGTAAAGGGCTTCGCGAAGGTAGTCGACGGTCGCGGAGCTGGAATCACCGGGGCGGCGATCCCAGAGGAAGTTCATGCCGCGCCGGAATTCCGGATTTGCTATGGCGTCTTCGACGACGTCGCGCAGTTGCGGCATTGACGGAAAATCTTTCCAGTACAACGACACCAGATTGCGCTCGCCGTCGATTCTGTAAACCGGGCTCATACCAGTCCCCGTTTGTTTGAACTGGTATAAAGCAAGATTTTCGCCACGTGTGCCGACAACAGATGTCGTCCCACACATGCAGTTTGTCTTCGGGTTTACAGTCGGTGACGCGGAGCGGTCATCGTGCAGTCGGTATTCTTATTCGCCCACGGTGTTGGTGAAACAACTTCGCGGCGGCTCGTAACGATCGAGAAACTTGCCGACCACGTTTCCCTCTTCCTTCCCGTCGGGCATCGTAATCAGCCAGTCGCGCAGCTCCGATTCCGGAAACGTGTAGCGGTCTCCGAGCCGGAAGCCGTGCACGACTTCGACGCGATTCCAGATCTTGCCGCTGATGTTGCCATCGCGAATCGCGTCGACGGCAATGAACACCTGCTCGCGACGATCGTCGTCATCGACGAGGAGAGCGGTGACGAAAAAGCTTTGGCGAGCTGGGAGTCCGGCGAGGTATCGCTTCTTCGCCTGCGGCCAGGTCGCGCGCGCCTGGGCGATATATGGCTGCATCGCGAGATCCATCGCGTTCCAGACGCAGCGCTGCGCGGTGAGCACGGGCCGGTCCCTGGGCGCGGCGGGAGACAGCTGCGGATCGGTCTGCTGGGTGTACCCGGCGATGGGAGCTAAAGCGATCAAGCCGGCCACGAGACCTCCGCGGCGCAGCGGCAGAAGTGAGGTCCAGGTCATACCAGATGGACGAAATCGCAAGAATCGCAGCAACGTAACATGACGTCGCCGTCATGGTCGATTAACGATTTCGTGATCTGGAAGCGACGCTGCTGCTTACGCGGCTTCTGTTCGGTCCGGTGCGTCGAGTACCTCGCGCACTTTGCGCAGCAGCGCCTCCGAAGAGAATGGCTTCTGCAGGTAGTCGATGCCGGCTGAGACAACGCCGTGGCGCACCACTGCGTCGTCGGTGTAACCGGACATGTACAACACTCTCGCCGCCGGCCTGATAGCGACGAAGCGCTCCGTCAGCTCCCGCCCGCTCATCTCGGGCATCACCACGTCGGTGATCAGAAGATGGATCTCGTTCGATTTCTTGCGCGCGATCTCGAGCGCGGTTTTCCCGTTTGGCGCTTCGAGCACCGTGTAGCCTGCGCGCTCGAGGATCTGCCGCGCCGTCGATCTCACTGCAGCCGAATCCTCGGCCAGAATGATGATCTCATCCCCGCGTGACGGAGGCGGCAGCGCCCTCGGCTCGGTGGCCGCGGTGCTGCCATCGCGGGCGAGCGGCAAATAAATCTTGAACGTCGTGCCGCTGCCGGGCTCGCTATAGACCCAGATGAACCCGCCGCTCTGCTTCACCGTCGCGTACACCATCGCCAATCCGAGGCCCGTTCCCTTCCCGACCTCCTTGGTCGTGTAGAACGGCTCGAAAATGCGGGCCTGGGTGCTCTCGTCCATGCCGATGCCCGTGTCAGCAACCGAAATCACCGTATACCTGCCCGGCGCGACAGACCAGTGACTGGTGGCGTATGCTTCATCGACATCCATGTTCTGGGTCTCGATCGTGAGTTTTCCACCCTTGGGCATCGCGTCGCGCGCATTTACGCAGAGGTTCACCACCACCTGCTCCAGCTGCGACTTGTCGATCTTCACCACCGGGTTGTCGTCCGTGAGCACGGTCGTCAGCTCGATGTCTTCGCCAATCAGTCTCTTGAGGATCCCGTCGGCCGTCGAAACGACGCTGTTCACATCCACGAGCCGAGGCTGAATGACTTCCTGACGGCTGAACGAAAGCAGCTGTCTGGTGAGCGATGCGGCGGCAACTGCCGCATCCCTGATCTGCTCGAGGTCCTCGCGCTGCGAGCCTTCCTCTTCGCTGTCACCAAGCAGGAGATCGGTGCAGCTCATGATCACCGTGAGGAGATTGTTGAAGTCGTGGGCAACGCCTCCCGCGAGTCTGCCCACCGCGTCCATCTTTTGCGCCTGCCGGAACTGCGCCTCGAGCGCTCGCTTCTCAGTGACGTCGCGGAAAGCGCTGATGCGGCCCGGCCGTCCACCGATGTTGTGGGGCTTGGTCATCGCCTCGAGAATGATTTTCCGTCCCGTCCGATGCTTGCCGATGAACTCGTACATGCCCTCGGTCTGGTTTTGCGCCCGCTCCCTCACCATCGCCAGCGATTCTTCGGCGAGGAAGTCGGTCACGGGGCGACCGATCACCTCGTCGACGGTGTAGCCGAAGATCTCGGCGAATCCGCGGTTCGCATCGCGCACGACGTCGTCCACCACGATGTCGATCCCGTCGAACGACGCTTCGGTGATCTTGCGAAAGCGTGCTTCGCTTTCCTCCATCTGCGCGAGCTGGTGCTGCAAGGTCTGCTGCGCTGACGCGACCCGCAGTGCCATTGTCTCGAACGCGCGGCTCAACTGGCCGAGCTCGTCGGAGCGAGGCAGCTCGACGTGTCGCGAGTAGTCGCCGAGTGTGATCGCAACCGCTGCTTCGCGCAGGTCACTGAGCGGACGCGTGATGTTGCGCGACAATTTCCAGAGCAGAAACGCGGTCAACGCCAGCAGTGCCACGCCGAAGATCGACGCGTTGCGCAGAAATGCGTCAACGGGGCCCATGACGTATGCGCGGGGCAGCTCGACGAGAAGCGTCCAGGGAGTACCGGCAATACGCTGCTGAATCGCGTACTTGGAGCCGCCGTCCTCGCCGCTGCGGGTGTACTCGATGACCTGGTGCGCTTTGCTTCCGGAGATCGGCGGCGCGTCGGCCTTGAGCCAGAAATTGGACCACAGATTTCCGGAAGAATTGCCGACGTAGACGCCGGCACCCGGTCCGATCAGATCGGCCACTGCCTTTCCACCGTTCGGCGCCGCCGAGAGG
This sequence comes from Gemmatimonadaceae bacterium, assembly GCA_035249045.1. Classification (GTDB taxonomy): domain Bacteria; phylum Gemmatimonadota; class Gemmatimonadetes; order Gemmatimonadales; family Gemmatimonadaceae; genus UBA4720. The sequence goes on from DATFGW010000145.1 coordinate 25,184, forward strand.
TGTCCACGCTCGACGAGGTAGCCGATGACTTTCCCTTTCTCGAGAACCGGCGCGCCGATCACGAACACCGGCGTGTCGGCGACGAGGTGCAGCGGCCCCACGACTGCCGAGTCGTGCTGTGCGTTGATGCCCAGAATGCGGGTCTTGGCCGCCGACGGTACACCCTCGAGACCGGGATCGGTCGTAAGCAGCGTCTCGCCGCGTTCGTTCCACAGCGAGATGTCGACGAACTGCTTTGTCGACGCGCGCATGGTGGTAAGCAGCTTGGTAGCCGCGGCGCGGGTGGCCGGCGAGGGAGCTGCGAGGAACGAGCTGAATTCAGGCTTCTCCGCGTCCCGACGAATCGCTCCGCCCATGCGCGCGATGCTCGTCTGCAGCATGTCGGCGACCTGGCCGGTGACTTTGTCGAGCCGCTCCTGAGCAGCGCCGACGGCGGACCGACGCACCTGCACATACGCGAACACCATCGCTGCGATGATGGCCGTCGCGAGCAGCGCGGTCATCGACAGTGGCAGCCGCAGCTGAATCGACTGGAAGTTCGTTACGCTCGCCATCGCACCCGAATCGATTGCCGGCTCACGTTGCGCGGGCACAGATGCCTGCGCGCGTACGATTGACTTGCTCAAAAGCAGTTGCGAAAGGGGCGAAAGGCCTACCCGGAAAAACCCTGGCGCCGTCCGCCGTGATCTCACTCTCTCAAGAGCAGACGCAACTATTCCGCGCGAGGCAACGCACTGATACACGAGATGTCTATTTCATATCACCGGACTGTCGATTTCTTATCACTTAAGCGCGTTTTCGGCCGGGAAAACACGTAGCGTCGATTTTACATCACGCGGATCGCAATCGTGTGTTTGGCAGCGCGCTTCGGGTGTTTTCGGAATCCGCACCGCGCGAAATGCGTCGTAACCGACGGTGTTTTTTTGACCTTTTTCCCGCCGGCTCGTCTTGAGGATGCGGTTGGAAAGTCTCCAAAGGGGAAATCAGCGGGAGCCGACAGATTGTTCGGTCCCGCTGATTTTTTTTGCGCCAGCGCCTACGCGCCGCCGCTCGGCAGAAACGCGCGCACGGCGTCGATGGTGTCCGCCTCTTCCGGCCGCTTGTCCGGCCGATAGCCCTTTACGCGCGCGAATCTCAGCGCCACGCCGCCCGGATACTGGCTGCTGCGCTGCACTTCGTTGAAGGCCACTTCTACGACGACTTCGGGCCGCACGTGGACGATGTGTCCTTCGCGACTTACTTCGCGCGCGAGGAATTCACGCGTCTGCCACTCGAGCATCTCGTCGGTCATCCCCTTGAAGGTCTTGCCGAGCATCACGAATCCGCCGCCTGCAGGATCGCGAGCGCCAAGATGGATGTTGCTCAACCAGCCCTGCCTGCGGCCCGAGCCCCATTCGATCGCCAGCACCACCAGGTCCAGGGTGCGCGCTTCTTTGACCTTGATCCACGCCGAGCCGCGCCTGCCCGCCGCGTAGGGCGCCGACATCAGCTTTACCATCACGCCCTCGTGTCCACTGGCGATAGCCTCTTTCTGGAACCGCGCGGCGTCCTCCGCGTTCGCGGTTATCACGCGCGGGACGCGCAGCGCTGGTGTAGTGATTCGCTCGAGTCGCTCCAGGCGCGTTGCCAGCGGCTCGTCGACGAGGGTCTCATCATCGTGCAACAGCACATCGAAAAAGAAGGGCGTGAGCGGCAGCTCGTCGCGCAGCTTGAGGACGTCGATGCGGCGGCCGAACCGGCGCATGGTATCCTGAAACGAAAGCGGCCGGCCATCCGGCGCGAGGGCGATGACTTCGCCATCAAGAATAAGCTCTCGCGCCCGGAGCGCTGCGACGGCTTCGACGACTTCGGGAACCGCCGCCGTGACGTCGTTCAGGTTGCGCGTATACACCGCGACGCGATTGCCCTGCCGATGCACCTGAATGCGCGCGCCATCGAGCTTCCATTCGACCGCGGCCGGAACGCCAGCCGCCAATGCTTCCGCCACCGTCGGTGCGGAATCGGCGAGCATTGGCTGCACCGGACGAAATAGCTGTAGCTGATACTCGGCGAGGGCAGCGTCGCGATTCTCGCCCAGGGCGGCCGCGGCGACAGTGCCGAGGTCGCCCGCCATCATCGCAGCGCGACGGACGCGTCCCGAAGGCAGACCGGCGGCTTTCGCGACCGCCTCGAGCAGCACGCCCTCAAGCGCCCCCTGCCGGACTTCACCGACCATCAGGTTGGCGAGAAAACTCTGCTCCTCGGCGGTGGCGCGGGAGAAAAGATCGTCGAGTATGCGCGCGCGCTCGAGGGCCGAGCGTTTGCCGGCCAGCGTCGAGAGCGATTCGAAAACCGCGTCGACGTCGCGCAGATCCAGCGATGCGTGGGCAGCCGGCTCGCGGAGGCGGGCCGAAGAGACCGTCGCCCATCCGACTTTGAGTTTGCCCTGCCGCGGCCAGCCGGTGAGGAAGCCGACGGCGATCGGAACTTCGTCGGGCGCGAGCTGACCGAGTAGCGCCGCAAGTCTGGAGACTTTCTCGAGACGCGCGGGCGTCCCCGCGACCGCCGCGGAGACCCGCACCATCTCTTCCAGCTTCATCTCAATTACTGCGGGCGGATGCTCCCCGCGCCGGCGGTGAGCGTTGTCGCGCGCGTCGACCGATCCTGGATCGTAAAGGTCGGCGTGATCAGGTCCGCCTCGCGCGCATTCGGCTCTTCGGGCACCGGCATCGGAATCGCGAGCCGATAAGTGCCGTCGGCGACATCCTTCGGAAGATGGAACTGGTGGACGACGGTCTGCTGCGGCTCGAGGAACCCGAGCTCGCCGGGACACTTGCTCGACGTCGCGGGTACGGTGACCCAGCCACCGCGATCCTTTTTCTGGAGCTCCGTCGTGCAGAAGCCGTCGGGGAAGACCAGTTCGACCTCGCTCAGATTGGCGATGGTGACGTTCACGGGCTCGCCCGGCAGGTAGGATGCGTCGGGAACGTTGGCGGCTACTCGTCGTCCGGGGCCGGGATCATAGGGGCGAAAGGTCAGACAGCCTGTCGCCAACAGCGTGAGCGCGGCAACCGTGACAAGGTTCGCCTTCCCGAACAGCACCCGCATGATTCCCTCCCGAATGGGTTCTCAGGAGGTACCTCAGCAATAAAATTGCCGCTGGGTTATGCGGCCCGTGACGAGCCTAAGTTGGAGCTCCCGGGATGATTTGCCGAGCGCCCGCCACACTCCGATCGTGACTTCGGGGACTATCCCCTGCTTTTCGTGGCCGAGGGGTCAGGGCGCCACTGGAATTTTTCCAGATCTATCCGGCCGCGGTCGTCGAAGCGAATGCCCTCCGACTGGAGCAGCTGCCGCTGGCGCGCGCCGCTCTCTCCGCCGACGCTGATCGCGCCCTGGGCGTTCACCACCCGCTGCCACGGAAGCCGGCTGCCGGCCGGGAGCGCGTGCAGTGCGTAGCCGACCAGCCGCGCCTGGCCAGGAAGACGCGCAATGCGGGCGATCTGACCATAGGTTGCAACACGCCCGCGCGGAATTCGCGCGACGACGTCGTGAATGCGCTGGTGCGAGCGCTCAACGGAATCGGGCGACACGGCTTATGCGCCGCCGAGGTCAGAGACCCGCCACGCACATAACGACTTGTCGGAGTAAGCGCCGCCTTCTTCCTCGCACTCTTCGACGATGGTGAGCACCGGCGGCCGAAGATTGAAGGGCGGCGCCTCGAAGTCGAGCGGCCGCCAATCGCCGTCTTCCACATCTTCGTTGTCGCCGCGGCCGGGAAACGACGTCATCAGCACGTAGCGCAGGCCCGAGCGCATCGCGTTCGCGAACACGGCGCGAATGTTGGCGTACGATAGATGCACCAGACAGTCGCGGCAAAACAGGACGTCGGCGTCGGGCAACCGATCCCGCGTGAGATCGAGCTGCACGAATCTCCGATTCGCGCTTCCCCACCGGTGCTCGTTGGCGGCGACGATTCCCGGAACGATGTCACCGCCGACGTATGCGATCGAACCGAGCTCGACCTGCTGCATCCAGCTGAAATCGCCACACGGCACGTCCAGCAGAACGCGGGTGTCGAGCTGACGCAGCGCGCCGGGCAGCGCCGGGCGCAGAGCCCGCGTGGAATCGAGACTGGAACCGACCCCCGATCGGGTCTCCGGATCCGACCAGAGATTGGTCTCGTAGATCCGCTGAAACCGCTCGCGCAATCCGAGGCTTGCCAGCTCGCGTGAGTGCGCCGCGAACTGGCGCTCGGCCACGGTCTCGTCTCTGCGGCGCCGAGTCATTCGACGGTGGCGGCTAGGATCCGATTGTGAACCCGCTGTCGACGAACCATCCGGCGTAGGACGCGCGCGCCACGTAGTCGCCGGGCAGGAGCTGATTGCCGAACGGATAGTCGCCGATCACCATGTCGAAGACCTGCCGCTTCGTCTCGTTGGGAGCAAAGATCCGTTGAGATGGGTCGATTGCGATCTCGTGCTTCCCCGTCGAGCCGTTCGCGCCGGTTATCTCGACCGCGAAAGTCTCGTTCGCGGCGGTAGATCCCTGCGGTGTGATGGTCACCCAGCGCGTCGAGGTGTTGTGGACGAAGACTGTGACCGTGAAACGGCCTTCGTCGATGCTCCGCAGCGGGGTGCCTGGCTGGACCTGGGTTGTGATCTCGATCCCATCGCCTGCGACCTCCAGCGGCGTCTCCGGCGGATTGGGATACGTCCCGGCATCTTCGACACACGCTTCCTCGCAATCGACGGTGCCCGCGCATTTGCCGAGGAATTGATCGCGCTGGTGACCGCCCTTCTGCAACAGCGCGTGCAGCATCTCGTGTCTGACCGTGCCGCCATCCAGCATCACTGTGCTCGTCAACACGATTCGATTGCTGCCCGCGGTCCAGTATCCGGCGACAACCTCTCCCGTCCGAGTGTCGTGGACCTCCTGGTTGGTCTTGTACCAGGTCACAGCGCTGAGCGAGCCGTTCAACCCCGAACAGGCCTCGGTCATCTGCCACCACGTCGAGTACACCGGCGGCGGCGTGAACAGCTCGGCGTCGTCCGGAAGCTTGGGGTCGACGATCCTGTCGCAGCCGTTCAGGCCGAGCGGCATGGTGACGAGCGCGAGGGTTGCGACCGCGCGGCGCATCGTACCGGGCCGTCTCGTGCTACCTGGCGCGGAACCAGTGCGGCGTGTCACTCCACTTCTCCGCGACGAAGAAATCCGGCGGCAGTGCGACGTCGGCCCGCCAGTCGGTGTAGTCCTCGGCCTGTCGGACGACCCCGCCCTCCATGATCGCTACGTGAGTCGCGAGCCAGCCACCGCCGACAGGCACGTACTTCTCGAGACGAATGTCGTTCGGCCTGGCGCCCGGCGCCGGCGACAGCTTCACCAGCAGGCGCACCGGCTGCAGTCGGTCGCGCTCGATCCAGAATTGCGGCGAGTCGAGATCGTCGGGAGACGTCGCGCCGACGACGAACACCGGCACTCCCTGCCAGGTGTCGGCGCGAACCTTCGAGAGATCGAACGAATACGCCGCGATCTGTCTGAGGGTGGTATCGACTGGCTGGTCGTAGACGCCGGCGACGAACGGCAGGAACGGATTTCCCGATGCGATCGTTCGGGTCACCTTGCCCCCGCGCACGACGTAGAGAGAGTCGGCGGTGTAGAGCGCGCCGTTCCCCAGCGACGGATCTCCGAAATCGATGCGGAGCCGGTCGGGCGATTCGAGCGCCTCGTACCATGTCGATGTATCGACAACGCCGGTCGGTCGGGTCACCGTCGTTTTCTGGACGAAGGTGATGGTGGCCGGCCATTTACCGGCGTACGCGTCGTGCATCCGTTGCAGCAGCTCGACCCCGCTCGCCGGAACGGTGCGATTCACTGTCGGAGCAGCAGAGGCGCAGGCAGTCAGCGACGCGGCGCCCAGCAGGCGGAGGAATTGTCTTGTCATATGGGTTCCGCAAAGATCAATCGCGGACCCAGTTCCAGCTAGCCCACTGCTCCCGCGCGACAGTGCAGGGCGCTCGTGCTAGCTCTTCGGCTTGAGCTCCCAGAGCACGTTCACGATCACCCAGCGGCCGCGCCACCTGGCCATTTGCAGGTAATCCACCCAGTACGACGCATCGACCCGCACCGACGCCGCGTTCTGAAAGATGTCGAGGATCCGCACGTCGTCACGCCGATCGGCCATCGGTGTCTGCTTGCCGCCCTCGGCGCGCGTGTTCTGGACGAGCGTCATCGCGCTTTGCGTATCGAGCCGGTAGTGGCCGAGGCTGTCGCTGCGGACGATTCGCTTGGCGAGCTCGGGGTGCAGAGCGCGCTCCATCCGCGTTCCATCAGCCGCGTACCATCCGTCGATGTAGTCGAGGGCGGTGGCCCTGATCGCCGCCGAATCCGCGGCGGATTGACACGATGCCCGGCTGACACTCGTGGTGAGGACGGCGAAAGCCAATGCAGTAGTTGCGATTCTCATGTTTTTAGTTGGTTGGTGGTCATTGTGACGTGTCGGCGGGATTCACGCGCTCGCCGACCAGCCACGAATCGCCGGCGAGATTGGTGATGCGCCCCGACGAGTCTGCCAGAAACGCGGCCTTCCCCTGGCCATCGACGCGCTCGAAGAAGAGCGGCGACACTTCGACGAAATGCGTCGCCTGGCCCCTGATCGAGATCGTGCCGTCCGGAAATGACTTTACCTCGAACCGGGGATAGATCCGGCGATTTGGCCCGCAGGTGTGGCAGAACTCGTTGATCTCGTAGATTCCGGCGAATCGCGGCGCGTGCTCGCGATAGCCGGCCATCGGAACCGGCTTCGCCGGCTTCGTCGTCGACGGGAAGTAACGATCGAGCAGCGCTTTTTCGACAAGGTCCTTGAGCTCGGCGGGCTCGTGCTGGGTGGCGATGAAGAACCCCATGTTGCGCTCGGGCAGCAGCACCAGCTCGGCGGCGAAGCCCTCGACGTTGCCGCCGTGCTTGATGATCCGCTCGCCGTTGGTGAAATCCTCGTAGAAGCCGTACGCGAAGCCGGCAAGCCGCGGATGGGATGTCGCGTGCTGGCGGTGCATGTCGCGCCCTGCCGCGTCGCTCATGATGCGCGAATTGCCGATACGGCCGTTCTGCAGGTGCGCGATGATGAACCGGCCCATGTCGCCGCCGCTGGCGTTGATCGACGACGCCGGTGTGGTGTGATACCACTCCCAACGCGCGGGCTTGTTCGTACCGCTGTCCAGCTCGTATCCCTGCGCCAGATCGCGGCGCAGCGAGTCGGGAACGTTGATGCTCGTCCGTGTCATCCCCAACGGTCGCCACACTTCCGATGCGAGATAGTCCTCGAAATTCCTGCCGGAGACTTCTTCGACGAGACATCCGGCGAGGGTGATGCCGTAAGTGGAGTAGCTGATGACGCGGCCCGGTGGCCGCAGCCGCGCCAGCTTTCCGCGCAGGAAGTCGCACATCGGCAGGACGCCAGCTGCCGTCTCCGCCTGGGTCCCGGGACGTATCTCGTCGAAGCCGGCGGTGTGGGTGAGCAGGTGGGTGAAGCGCACCGGCTCCGGGTAATTCGACGGGACTTTGACGCGCGTGAGATAGTCGTTCACATCGTCCGTCAGCCGGAATCGGCCGCGATCGGCCAGCTGCACCACCGCGGTAGCAGTGAAAACCTTGCTGATCGAGCCGATCCGCCAGATCGTTTTTTCGGGATCCACCGGCGTTCGCGTTTCCAGATTCGCGAGCCCGTAACCGCGCTCGTAAAGAATCCGGCCGTCCTTGACGAACACGAACACGGCGCCCGGAATTTTCTCTTTTTCCATCTGCGCGGCGATCAGCGGATCGACGAATCTCGCCAGATCGGCGCTATCGACCTTGCCGCGCCCGCTTTGCGCGAGCGCGGAGACCGAGCCCGATTGCGCCGATGCGCCGCTGCCCACAACAGCCGCTGCGACAACGAGCATCGCCATCGCGCGACTGCGAACGACTGGTCGAATATTCATGCCCGCGAGGATGCAACCCATGCCGGCCATCTATCAAGCTCAATGTGACAAGCTGGCCTCGGGCGGTGACGAAGCCGCTCGTCCCCGACGATCCACGGTTGCGCGGGAATAGCCTTCCGCACCCGATTACGTCCCGTCCGCACCGGCGCCAGGCCTGCTCGCGGTCGCCGGCTCGCCACCGAGCGGCCCGCGGGTAAGTTTTGACCCAGAGACCAGAGCCGAGTCGACCATCACCACTCCACGCCTCACCCTGTCCGAGTCGCGCCGGGCCATCGTCGCGCAGGTGCTGCTCGCGTTCGCGGCGTGGACTTTTCTTGCCGCCCTCTCGAGCAGCCAGACAGTCGTCTATCTGATGCAGCGCGGCCAGCCGATCTACTGGCGCGAGATGCTCACCGGCCGATTCGCCGACTGGTACACCTGCGCGCTTTTTACACCGCTCCTGTTTCTGCTGACGCGACGTTATCCGATCGATCGCCGCAGCTGGCGGGTTTCACTTCCCGTCACTCTGGCGGTGACTTCGGTGTGCGTCGTTCTCAAGTACTCGCTTCTCGTTTCGATTGAGCACGCTTTCGGTCTCAACACTCAGTCGACGATCGGGAGCGAGCTGATCCGAAACTTCGCCAACGAGTCGATGGCGTTCTGGGCCGTCATCGGCATCCTGCACGCGCTGGAGTTCAACCGTCGCTTTCGCGAGCGCGAGAAGGCCGAGGCCGATCTGCGCGTTCGGCTCTCGGAAGCGCAGCTCGAGGCGCTGCGCTCGCAGATCCATCCGCATTTCCTGTTCAACACCCTCCACGCGATCTCGACTCTGATGCATCGCGACGTCGACGCTGCCGACACCATGCTCACCCGCCTCAGCGATCTCCTGCGCCTCACCCTCAAGCACCGCGGCGAAAACGAGATCACTCTCGAGGAAGAGCTCGCGCTCGCCGCACACTACCTGGAGATCATGCGGGTGCGCTTCGGTGACAGGCTCAGCGTCGCCGAGGACGTCGCGCCAGAGGTGATGTCGATGCTCGTTCCGCAGTTCCTGCTGCAGCCGCTACTCGAGAACGCACTGGAGCACGGGGTCGCCGGGACGGCGGGCCCCGCCGCGGTGCGTATTCACGCCGCTGAATCCGCCGGTCACCTCGAGATCACCGTCACCGACAGCGGTCGCGGATCCATGGAGGCCTCGCTCCTCGGTGGACGCCGCCACGGACTCGGACTCGCCAACACCAGGCTTCGGCTCGAGCAGCTTTACGGCACGGCCCAGTCGATTTCCCTCGAGAAACTGCCCGACGCTGGCACCGTCGTCACGGTGAGACTTCCACTGCGACCCGCTCCATCGCAACGACGCGCCGCCGTGCCGAGCGTCGCGTGAAGAGCACGCGGGTCGGGATCGCCGACGACGAGCCGCTGGCCCGCGAGCGGATCGTCTCGATGCTCGCCCCGCACGAGAACTACGAAGTCGTCGCCGAGTGCAACGATGGGGCGGCCGCGCTCGCCGCAATTCGGTCGAGCAATCTCGACCTGCTGTTCCTCGACGTGCGCATGCCGGAGCTCGACGGATTTCAGGTGCTCGAAGCGCTGGGCGCAGGACCGCTTCCAGTAATCGTCTTCGTCACCGCTTTCGATGACTACGCGCTCCGCGCATTCGACGTCAGCGCCCTCGACTACCTGCTTAAGCCGTTCGACCGGGCGCGATTCGAGAAGACCCTCTCACGGGTGGAGACGCAGCTGGCATCGAGCGCCGCCCGCAGGATGAGCACCGAGCTCCGCGAGTTTCTCTCCGGATTCGCCGCCGCCGGCTCGACCGCTTACGCCGAGCGATTTCCGGTCAAGTCGTCGGGCGATATTTACTTCGTTCGCGCCACGGACATCGATTGGGTCGATGCCACCGGCAACTACGTCACGCTACACGCCGGCGGACGCAAGCACATGATCCGCGAGACCCTGAAGTCGGTCGAAGCGAAGCTCGATCCGCGGAAATTCGTGCGCGTCCACCGCTCGGCGATCATCAATCTCGACCGGCTGAAAAAGCTCCAGCCGTACTTTCATGGCGAGTACGTGGTGACGCTCACCGATGGCACTACTCTGACCTCGAGCCGCGGCTACAGCGATCGGCTCAGGTCACTGATCGGGTAACCGCGCCCCGTCGGCGCGTGCCAGCCGCATTGTCGCGCCGTGTAGTCCTTCTGCAGATTAGGCACAATGAGAGCTGTCGCACTTCTGCCTTGTCTCGTCGCCATCGGCTGCAGTCCATCGCTGGTAACCACGGTTCAGCCAGCACCAGGCGATTGGCCCGCCTACGGCCACGACGCATTCGGCTCGCGCTTCTCGCCACTCGCTCAGATCACGCGCGAAAATGTCGCCAGTCTCACACCGGCGTGGACCTATCACACCGGGGAACCGCTCGCCACGAGCGAGCACAAGCGCTCCCTCGAGGTCACTCCGATCGTAGTCAACGGCGTGATGTACATCAGTACGCCACTCGGCAAAGTGATCGCGCTCGACCCGGTGACCGGCGGCGAAAAGTGGAAGTTCGACGCCGCCGTCGACCAACACTCGGGCTTCGGCGATTTCACCAGCCGCGGCGTCAGCTACTCGAATGGCAGGATTTATTTCGCGACTACCGATGCGCGACTGATTGCGCTGGACGCAGCCACCGGCAAGCCGATCGCCGATTTCGGCAACGCCGGGACCGTCGATCTCCGACGCGGTCTGCGCAACGCGCCGTTCGAGAAAGCCGAGTACGAGGTGACCTCCCCGCCCGCCCTAGTCGACGACCTGGTTATCGTCGGCTCAGGAGTCGCCGACAACAATCGCACCGATGCGGCGAGCGGTGAAGTCCGCGCCTACGATGCGCGCACCGGGGCGCTCAGGTGGTCGTGGGACCCGGTGCCCCAGAGTCCGTCGGACCCGGCGTACGCGACCTGGGAGGGCGCCAACGGCCACCGTACCGGTGCCGCCAATGCGTGGTCGGTGATCGCCGCCGATCCCGCGCGCGATCTCGTATTCGTTCCAACGAGCTCGGCGAGTCCCGACTACTTCGGTGGCGAGCGACTCGGTCGCAACGACTACGCGAACTCGATCGTGGCGTTGCGCGCATCGACAGGCGCTGTCGTCTGGCACTTTCAGACGGTGCACCACGATCTTTGGGATTACGACAATGCGTCGCCACCGCTGTTGGCGACGGTGAAGGCTCAGCCAGCGGTGATCCAGACGACCAAGACTGGAATGATGTACGTGCTCAATCGCGAGACGGGCGCGCCGATTTTCCCGATCGAGGAGCGCGCGGTTCCGGCGAGCAACGTACGTGGCGAGCGGGCGTGGCCGACCCAGCCGTTCTCCTCGCTACCGCCGCTCAGCCCGCACAGCTGGGATGGTCAGTCGACCAACGCCGCGTGTCAGGAATTGCTGCGAGGCCTGCGCAATGAGGGGATCTTCACTCCGCCCTCACTGGGTGGAACGCTCGTGTTGCCGTCAAACATCGGCGGCGCGCACTGGGGCGGTGTCACCTTCGATCCCGGGCGCCAGATCGCGGTGGTGCCCGTGAACACCCTCGCGGCGATGGTGCAGCTCATACCCGCGGCCACCGTAAACCTCGACACCCTCCACGAGCAGCGCTCGCGAATTGGTTACGAGGACACCCGCATGCGCGGCACGCCGTACATCATGCGCCGCAAGATTCTCTTTGTCCCACCCGGGGTGCCCTGCACTCCGGCTCCGCCCGGCGCATTGGTCGCAATCGATCTCAACACCGGCACGAAGAAGTGGGAGACTCCGATCATGCCGACCCTGGGCGGCGCGATTGCAACCGCGGGCGGTCTGGTCTTCATGGGCGCGACCATCGACCGCCAGTTCCGCGCGTTCGACACCGATACCGGTAAAGAGCTGTGGCGCGCGGAGCTGCCGGCGGGTGCCAAGGCAACGCCCATGACCTACCGGGGCGCCGATGGACGCCAGTATGTGGTGATTGCTGCCGGCGGAGATGGCGAGACCTGGGGCGCCAGCGACGCGATCGTCGCGTTTGCGCTCCCCCGTTAGGAGAGGCGCCTCAGGCGCCTCAGGCGCCTGCGGCCGCGGTTACTCCAGCCACTGCCGCAATCGGCGCTGACACTGGCGCGCTTGCCATTGGTGCCGCTGCGGGGCGGCGGGTATTCATCTCTATTGCAACCAGAATCAGCAGCTGCTGCGCCTGCGAGCGCAGCGTGAACGCACGGCGCTGTCCGAACAGCAGCCCGATCGCCGCGAACGCGAGCGGCACGCCGAGCACTACGACGATCGCAATCGTCTCGGTGCGATCGGCGAGTACGTAGAACGCTGCAACCCCGATGAAAAGACCAATCAATCCGGCAAAGATCGCCGCGACGATCAGCGCCCGGTCTGCTTCCTCATAGAGCAGATCGGCCTGCTCCTGGATAACCCTTGAATCGTATTCTGTCGGCATTGAACCTTTGTTCCGTGACCCTCAGTTGACGACTCAACTGCGCTCGCGGAACACCACCACAAAAACAAAACGGGGACATCCATTGGATGTCCCCGTTTCGCGCTGAGCGAAACTTCATCAGGTGCAGACGATCGCACCAGTCGAGTTGTCGCAGGTCTTCGCCGACTGCGAGTGCGAAGCAGTCGCGGTCCAGGTCTGCGGCGGGCCGGCAACGATCGTGGCGGTAATCGTCACGTTCTGCGACGGCGTGAACCCGTTGAGCGGGGTCGTGCTCGTCGCGCTACCAGCGAAGTAGGCGCCGTTGTTGTCAGCGGCGTACTGCTCTTCGTAGGTCGCAAGGTTGCGCAGGTCGGACTTCATCGCCGCGACGTACGCCTTGTCCTTGGTGTTCGCAAACTTCGGAATGGCGATCGCGGCAAGAATGCCGATGATGACGACCACGATCAAAAGCTCAATGAGCGTAAAACCCTTTCTGTTATTCTTCATATGAAACCCCATGATGGGAGGAAAACGTTCTCATTGAGATGACGCGGAACTACCCACCATGCAACGCAAATCAGGTGTGAAATTTTGTTAGAAA
>DATFGW010000146.1:0-12839 GCA_035249045.1 Gemmatimonadaceae bacterium
CCGGCATTGAGATCACCGACGAAATACTCCTCGCTCACCAGCGTGTTCGAGGTGGTATCGACGGCCGATGACGCGCCGCCCACCTGCTCGCCGTCGCGCTCGATCGTGTAATAGAACGTCTCGGGTTGAAGTCTCAACGCGACTTCGGAGAGTTGCTGCGCCTCGCTGCGGTTGGCGTTGCGACGGAACATCATCGTCATGCCGCCCGCCCACAGCGCCACCACGATCACGGCCAGCGCGCCGCGACGCGAATTCCTGATTGATTGTGCGAGCGAATCGGGGCGGGAGTTCACCCCAATAAGACGATTTAGACGATCGTTAGACTCGTCTCGGCGTTGATCCAGCCAAGATAGCGGTCGAGGCCGCCCGTGACGGGCACGGCGAGCAGCTCGGGCACCTTGTACGGGTGCAGCTCTCTGAAGGCCTTCTCCAGACCGTGGAAAGCGCCGGACCGCGTCTTCAGCATCACCACTACTTCGGATTCGTCGGCCAGCTTGTCTTCCCAGCGATAAAGCGAGCGCGTCCCGGGCAGGATCGTGCCGCACGCTACTAAACGACGCTCCAGCAACGCCTTGACGAACTTCACCGCTTCGTCGGTGGTGGCCAGAGTTGTAAGTACTACTACCGCGTCAGTGTGACCCATTGTCGGCGAAAAATGTCGGTTTGCACGAAATCTAATCAGACATTCTTAACATCCCCGCGGTAACAACACATCTTTGGACAGCACCACCTCGCACTTCTCTCATCGATCGAATGGGCATCGACCCTGCGCTCTACATAAATCGGGAACTCAGCTGGCTCGAGTTCAACGCCCGGGTGCTCCACGAGGCGTTCGATCCGCGCAACCGGCTGCTCGAGCGCCTCAAGTTTCTGGCAATCTTCAGCCGCAACCTCGACGAGTTCCACATGGTCCGCGTCGCCGGGCTGCGCCGACAGATTGCCGCGAGCACCAAGTACGTGCCGCCCGACGGCATGACACCGGTGGAGCAGCTTGCCGCCATCTCGGAGCGAGTGACGGGACTGATCGAGCAGCAGCAGCGTTGCCTTTACGATCTGCTCCTCCCCGAGCTGGGTGAGCATGGAGTCAAGCTCGTGAACCTCGCCGAGCTGACTCCCGAAGAGCGAAAGATTGCCGACCAGTTCTTCACCACCGAAGTCCTGCCCATACTCACGCCCGTGACGGCGGAGCCGGGCAACAAGTTTCCGTACATCACCAACCTCGCGCTTTCGATTGCGGTGCAGATCTACGATCAGTCGACTGGCGCTTCGCGCTTCGCGCGCGTCAAGGTTCCTCGCCGGCTGCCGCGCTGGTTTCCATTCGGCCAGCCCGGCCACTTCGTTCCCCTCGAGCAGATCATCGCCGCCAACCTCGGCTCTCTCTTCCCCGGCGCCGAGATCCGCGCCTGCAACACCTTTCGCGTGATTCGGTTCTCGGACTTCGAGGTCTCGCTCTCCGAGGATGACGACGACGAGGATCTGCTGACCATGATCGAGGAGCAGATTTTCCAGCGGCGTTTTGCCGAGGTGGTGCGCGTCGAAGTAGAGACGGGTACGCCGCCGGAGCTGCGCGAGCTCCTTCTCAACGAGCTGCGCGAGGAGCATCCGCCCGAGATGCCCCCGCTCACCGAGTCGGATCTCGTGGACGCGGGTCCACTGCTCGATCTCGGACGGCTGATGGAGATCGCGGCTCTGGAGATGCCCGAGCTGCGTGACCCGCCGTTCGTTCCGAAGACCCCGCCCGAGCTGAGCGACGAATCGCGGTCGATCTTCAATGCGATGCGCGAGCAGGACATTCTCGTCCACCACCCGTTCGATTCCTTCTCGAAATCGGTCGAGCACTTTCTCACCGCGTCGTCCATCGACCCCAACGTCCTCGCCATCAAGATGACGCTGTATCGGACGTCCGGCGATACCGAGATCGTCCGCGCTCTCACCGAGGCGGCAAAGCGCGGCAAGCGCGTGGCGGTGGTGATCGAGCTCCGCGCCCGCTTCGACGAGGTCAACAATATCAGCTGGGCGCGCGCGCTCGAGGCGGTCGGCGTCAACGTCGGCTTCGGTCTTCCGGGATTCAAGACCCACGCAAAGATCGCGGTGGTGCTTCGTCGTGAAGCCGACGGCATCCGGCGCTACGTCCATATAGGGACGGGCAACTACAACTCGGAAACCGCCCGCATCTATACCGATCTGGGGCTGCTCACCAGCGATCAGATCGTCGGCGGCGACCTCACCGATCTGTTCAACGCGCTCACCGGCTACTCGTCCGAGGACGAGTACACCAACCTGCTCGTCGCTCCGCGCAACATGCGCCGTCGATTCAGCGAGCTGGTGCGTCGCGAGGCAGCGCACGCACGGGCGGGAAGGGGAGGCCGCATCATCGCCAAGATGAACTCGCTGGTCGATGCGGATATCATCCAGGAGCTCTACGCTGCATCGCAAGCCGGAGTCGAGATCGATCTCATCGTGCGCGGTATCTGTTGTCTGAGACCAGGGGTGGCCGGCGTCAGCGACAGGATCAAGGTGAGCAGCATCGTCGGCCGGTTTCTCGAGCATTCGCGTATCTACTACTTCGCGAATGACGGCGATGAAGAGTTCTACTTCGGCTCCGCCGACTGGATGCCACGGAATTTTGACCGGCGCGTGGAGGTAGTGGCCAAGCTCGAGGACCGGAGTCTGCACGCGCGCGTGTCCTCGCTGCTCGAGACTTATCTCGCCGACAATCGACAGGCGTGGGATCTCGCCACCGACGGGACCTACAAGCAGAGGAAACCGGGCAAGGATCCGGTGATCTCCAGCCACGAGCGCCTGCTGGCCGATTCATGGGGTCGCCTTCCGCTGCCGACGCCGAAGCAGAAGAAGCGCAAAACGCTGGGGCTGCGCCGCACTCGCCGGCGCTGAGCTCAGTCGGCGGCGCCGGCCTCGTCGTCGTAAGTCGTCACCGTTCCGTCGGGGGCGACTATCTGTACCGGAACACCGGCGACTTCTGAAAGGAGCCTCGACTTTCTGCTCGCGCCCCAGAGCTCCAGACGCAGGCTGGTCGCGCGCGGATCCGGGACAGCAGTAAGACGCAGCGCGTGCTCCATCCACCGCACCTTTATCTCCGCCACCGCGCCGGCGTGGCCGCGATCGAAGCCGTCCGCAACGCGCAGAATCGCCGCCAGCCTCTTGATTCGCTTTCGCATCGCGCCATCGAGCTTGCCGTAGGTGCGGTGCTTTTTCTTCGGTTCCGCGCCCCGGTGATAGCGCGCCACGTGCGCCACCACGATCTGATCGGCCGGCGTCATTCCCAGCAGCTCGGCGTGCTCGATCAGATGGTAGGAATGCTTGTTGTGCTTGTCGTAGTTGATGTGATATCCGATGTCGTGGAGCAGCGCCGCATCCGATAGCAGCTGCCGGTCCGCGGGTGAGCAGCCGAGTCTCTCGCCGATGGAATCGAAGAGCTGGAGTGCGAGCTTGCGCACGTGCTTCGCGTGCGGCTGCTCGTAGTGCGACCGTTCGGCGAGCTCGACGACCGATCGCTCGCGCGCCTCGCCCTTGTCCGCGATCAGCGGTGAGACGCGCGCCGTCTCCAGCAGAATTCCCTCGCGAATTCCGTAGCTCGAGACGACGATCTCGCGCGCTTCGATCCGCGCCACAACTTCCGCCGCGACCGCGAGCCCGGCGACGATGATGTCGCTTCGCGCCTCGTTGAGTCCGGGCACGCTCTTCCGTTCGGCGTCCGACATCTCGTTGAGCAGATCGACCAGGTGCTCGAGATCCACCCGCGGAATCACCGTGCCGTGAACGGTTTTGGCGCTTTCCATTCCCGATCGCGCCAGATACATGGTCGCCAGGTTGGTGAACGTTCCGCCCGAGCAGACTATCTGCGCCGCGTGCCAGTGTCTCGCCGACAGGTGCCGGCGCAGCTCGTCGCGCACGTGGCGACGCAGTTTGCGGAGCTCCTTCTTCGGCGCCTTGCCGCGGAGGTACTCCTCCGTCATCCGGATCGCTCCGAGCGGCAGCGAGATCAGTCGCTCGACCAGACCATCGGCGCTCAGGGTGAGCTCGAGTGAGCCGCCCCCGATGTCCATCACCACCGCGCGACCGGTCGCGAGATCGAAGTGGGCCTGCGCGCTTCTAAATGCGAGCCGCGCTTCGTCGTCGCCGGTGAGAAGGCGAACCTTGAGGCCTGTCTCCTTTTGCGCCTGCCGAAGGAAGGTCTCGCCGTTCGAAGCTTCGCGAACGGCACTGGTAGCGACGACATCGGTGCGCCGGGCGCCCTGCTGGTTGGCGAGCGTTGCCATCCGCGCGAGTACTACCAGCGCGTCCCTGATCGCTGTCTGACTCAGCGAGCCCGTGTCGTGGAGTCCAGCGCCCAGCCTCGGAGCTGCCTTCATCTCGTCAACGACCCGAATCACGCCGGTGCTCGAAACGTCCGCGATCGTCTGACGAATCGAGTTCGAGCCGATGTCTATAGCCGAGACGCGGATCTCCCCGTCCGCCTTCGGGGCCGGCGCGGACGAGGTGCTCAGAGTCAGGTGCGGCGCTGCTGCTGCCATGTGCGAAAACTGGGGCAGAGCGCCGCTCGGCGAAACACCAAATTTCTAGAAGGCGAAACCGAGACTGACGAGGTTCGGACGGTCCGGATTGTTGGTGCGCATCACCGAGACGTTGAGGTCGGGTCTCACGAAGGCGAACCACAAGCCTGCGCCGGCTCCCTGGTGCCAGCCGCCGGGCGAGTCTCCATCTACGTACACTCTCGCGACATCTACGAAGCCTATCGCTCCGAGGTTGATCGGGAGGATGAACGGAAAGTTCGCGATCGGCACCCGCAGCTCCGTTGTCCCGTACAACGCGGCGTCACCCGCAAAGCGCTGCCTGAATTCGGTGCGCAACGACTTTGATCCACCGATGAACGCCGCATCGAAGTACGGGAAATTGCCGTATAGCTTCTCGCCGCCACCGCGCAGGGCCAGCACCGGACGCGTCAGGATCGGCGCAGTGAGAAACAGCGCTGCCGCTCCGGAGAGCTTCTGATAGGGCGTCTCGGCGTCGAGCATTCCAGGGTACGCGCTCGCGGTAAAATCGAGTTTGCCCCACACCGCCGGGAACGGGTTCTCCTCGACGAGCTTTACCAGAATGTTGCGGGCGCTGACATCCCACAGCTCGGGTGAGCCACGCGTGTCATAGTGCAGCTTGAGCTGAAGTCCCGCTTCGGCGAATTGATCGAAGCCGTACGGCTGCGTCTGGGAGATGAAGCGGTTGGGTGTGCTGTCGGTCGTCGTGTACCGAAAAATCGGGCCGAGCGAAATGTCGCTCTTGTTGTTTGGCGAAAATCCAAGCGCTGGGTTGAAGGTCCATTGGCGCTGGCGGACGTCGGCGAAATCGCCTGGCAGCTCCGGAATGTCGTTGCCCAGGCCGCGGAACTCGACGACCTCGAGCTGCGACATTCCGCCAGTAACCGGCAGGTGAAACGATGAGCTCTCGAATCTTTTGTCGTAGGCGAGATCGACGTCGAATCCATTGATCGCGGTCGAGTATCCGACCTTCGCCGACATCATGGTCGCGTACGGAACCTTGCGAAACCCGTAGCTGTACCGCGCGATACCGATCCTCGGCACGAGGCCGAGTCCGTGCCCGCTGCCGAGGCTGGCGACCGGCGTCGTGGATGTGCCGCGGTCGCGCTGAGCGGGAGCGAGCTCGCCGTAGGCAACGCTCCACGGCCGGCGGTTGAACGGCGTGACCTCTTCGCTGAACTCGCGCTTGTCGAGACTGTCCTTGTCGTACCGGACGCCACTCACTGTCCCTCGGTCGTAGAGCGCTGTCGGATTGCGTCTGCCCGCGACGCTCGATGAATCGATCAGCGTGTTGGTGCCGTCTCCACCGATGATCCGCACCGGAATGCTGGAACGCACATCTCCCCGTACGACCGCGTAGTCGTCACCTCCATGCAGATACAATCGGATTTCTTTCGTCTCGCGGGCGTCGAAACGGCGGTTGAAGTAGGGCGCGCGCGTGCCCCACTGAATCGTGACGTCTACCAGTCCGTCGCCGACGCGGTTCACGATCGCCCGCTCTCCGGCGTCGGTTGCGTGGATGTCGGCGTATTCGGAGATCGTCGCGTAGAAGGTGCGCGCCAGCCCCGGGATCCCGTCGCGCCTCGCTCTCAGCTTCGCCGTGAGATCAGCGAATGAGAACGCGTATTCGTGGGGCAGCGCGTGCACCGCGGAATCGATCGCGGCGTTCGAGATGCGCCTGGTCAACGCCGCGGCCACCGAATCCCACGTTTGACGGTTCAATCCGATCAACAACCGCCGGTCCATATCCATGGCCTGAGTGATCAAGGCGTCAATCGGCGCGTAATGAGATTCGAACGGCGTGATCTTGGTCGCCGCCATCCCCGCCAGCATCGGAATCAGACCTTCCTCGGAGTGAATGACCTTGTCCCTGTCCGCGGGTACCGGCAGCCACGGCGCCCCGGCAGAACCGTACCGTGCCCAGTCCCACTGCCCCGGATGCCGGTCGTTGTCGTTGAGGAACATGTCCACCAGTCGCGCAGTCAGGTATAACCGTGTATCGACGGAGTCCTCGGGACTCTTGTTGATCTCCTTGATCAAGTCCTCGCTGTCGAGGATCCTGGTCGCGCCGGCGAAAGCAGGTCCGTCCTTCGGACTCTTCGCGCGCTCCTCGATGGTTCCAACCAGTCCCGCGAAATGGCTGCGGAATTTGCCGAGCCGTGGATCGTCCGGCATCACCACAAGCTCGGGAAGTGGGTGAAGCACTCCGGCCGCCTCGAGTATGGGCAGCCCCACCACCGGTGCAGCGGGGTACAGCGAGCTCCGCAGGTCGGCGACCATTTTCCACACCAGCGTATGGCGATACAGATCGGGGAGCGCCACGCCCTTGTTCACCGGACGGAAGTTGTATTCGCGCCCGCTCGCGCTCTTGAAGTGCAGCGTCACCGACTGCAAGCCGCCGCCGGTCTCGGTCGGCGTCAGACCGCCACCGAAGGTGCCAAGGTCGAGGAAAGGAATCGTGATCGGCGTGCCCCACTCGTCACGCCAATTGTTGCCCAGCAACCTGCGCTGCAGGCCGCCGGCCTTGAATCCCGCGTTGGGAACCACGGTGGTATCGCGGTTTTGCAGCCCCGCGCTTCCAGTTTGCGCCGAAACCGGGCCTGCAACGATTCCGGCAACCGCAATCGCGACGCCGGCCAGTTTCATAGGAGAAAACATGTGCCGATCCAATGCAAAACGGGCGCCCATTGCGCGCGGGGTGGCGCGGACTGTGCGTCGGACGCGGGCAGATTCGTGGAGACCATTCATCTGCGTACAGATCATGGCAGCACTGCCCTGCGCCCGTGGCTGACGCGCGCCGTCCGCGGCGTGGCGATTACGCTTTGCTGCGGCCTCGTCCCGGCGCTCAGCGCCTGTCGGCACCAGATCTCGCTGCAATCCTTTCCTGAATCTGACATTGAGACGACGCTGTTCTTCGTCGGCGATGCCGGAGAGCAGGATCCCCGTGTAGTTGGAGCGCCCCTCGACTCCCTGACCGCGCAGGCCTCCGTCGCTCCGGAACGAACAGTTATCGTCTTCCTCGGCGACAACGTCTATCCCGCCGGCATCCCCGCGGAAGGAGCGGCCGAGTGGGCCGACGCGCGTCGACGACTCGAGGCGCAGGTCAGAGCAATTCCTCCAGGCGTGCGCGGAATCTTTCTTCCTGGCAATCACGATTGGTCGGATTCCGGCCCCTTCGGGCTCTACTCGATGCGACTCGAGGAGCGAATGATCGCGACCCTCGCCCAGGGACGAAACATTCGCCTGCTCCCCACCAACGGCTGCCCCGGCCCGGTGCCGGTCGACATCGGACGGCTTCGCCTGATTGCGCTGGATAGCCAGTGGTGGCTTCACACCTTCATCGTGAAGGACAGCCTGTCAACCTGCGCAAACAGTACTCCGGTGACAGTGACCGCCGCGCTTCGGGAAGAGGTGCGGCCGCCGGGAGCCGGCCGGATCGTATTCGTCGCTGCACACCACCCGCTCATGACCGGTGGCCCGCACGGTGGATACTGCGGCATCACCGGGCCGTTCCGTCGCTTCAGTGGCGGGAACCAGGACATCATGTCGGCCGGCAATCGCACCTTCCGGGACTCGGTGCGCAGCGCTTTCCGCGGTCGTCCGCCGCTCGCCTACATCGCCGGTCACGATCACAACCTCCAGGTCCTGCGCGGCGGTGGCGACGTCGACTACATCCTGGTCAGTGGCGCGGGATCAGAGTCCAAGACCGAATGCGCGGTGCGACTGCGCGAGAGCTACTACACGAGCCAGCATCGAACTGGCTTCATGCGCATTGACGTCATGAAAACCAAAGGAGTACTGCTCCGCGTGTTCCGATATCCTTCGACCAATGGTCGCGCCCTCGTGTACTCGAGATGGCTGGAGAGGCAATGATGCCGGTGATGCGGGCTGCCATGCTTAGGATTGCGCCGGTTGCTGCACTCTCGCTGGCCGCGCTTTTCGCTCAAGCATCTCCTGCAGCGGCACAGACGGCAACTCCACAGCCGATCCTTGCCTTCGAGGCCACGCCGATTGGTGCGCTGCCGCCGATGGCGCTGCCGATGCCGGCGAGCCGCGATCACAACTACTGGGGCCTCCGCTTTCAGACCGGCGAGCGCGTCCAGCGCGGACCGGAAGATCTGCTGGCGGTTGCAACGGGCGTCGATTTTCAGGTGCGCGGTGGTTCCGTCTTCGGACTCACCGGCGGTTACCAATGGCGGCAGCACTGCCAGGCGCTGGCGTCGGATTGCGGCGGCCACAGTCTCTTCGGCGCGCGCGCTCGGTTCAGCGTCATGACCGGCGGTCCAACCCTGGCTTCGCTCTGGGGCGACAACGACGCCAGCAGCACTCTCGGCACCGAGTTCGGCATCGGCTACGCGCCGCGCACGTCGCCGGGCGTCAACTCCTGCACCTTCGATGTCGGCCTTCCGTTCTCGATCGCCACGCTGGAGCGCATTCACCTCGTGACCTTCGTGACGCCGGGTTGGGTCAAGGAATTCGATTGCTCCTCGGAGAATACCCCGTCGCAGAGCAACTATCTCATGGGCTTCGGGCTCGGTCTGCAGCAGCTCGGATTCAGAGGTCTCGATGTACAGGCGGGGATGCAGCGGGTATTTCGCGGCGCGACCGGTGTGCAGTTCGGCATCAGCATCAGCTGGGTGCGGCTGCCGTGAGGTGCGTCCGTGTTGTTGCAATAGCAGCGACGGTTCTTTTCGCCGGCGCCGCATCCGCGCAGGAACCGGAGCCGCAGCTGCCGGAGACGCCCAACACCCAGCTGTATGCGCGGCTGGAGCAAGCGGTAATAAAGATCCATCGGATCTTCGGAGGGCCGGTGCATCCGGTCATTGCCACCGTTGCGCCCGGTGGCGGATGGGGAGCAGGTGTTGGCTACGACGCGCCGGGACGCGGTCCTTTCGATCTCAAGGCAAAGGCACTCTGGACCCTCCACAACTACTGGCTCGCCGAGGGGGTTGCCAGCTACGAGGTGCGCCGCGCGAAGTTCGAGGCGTTCGGCCGTGCGCGCGAGATGTCCCGCCTCGACTACTACGGGTCGGGCAACTCCAGCAATCTCTTCAACCGCACGACCTTCGCCTACCGTGATCCAGTCGTCGGCGCGCTCGGCACTTTTCGCGTCACTCCGTGGGCAACGCTCGGTGGACGCGTCGAAGAGATCTGGCCGTACGCGCGCGCTGGCAAACGGTTGCCGAGCATCGAGAGCCGGTTTTATCCGAACGATGCGCCGGGCTTGTTCGAGCAGCCACGTTACGGGCGCTATCAGGGCTCGGTGGAGCTCGAGCTTCCCGCCGCCCCGGGTAACGCGTTTTTCCAGGGTACGAAGTCGCGGTTCACCTACGCCATCTACGACCAGCAGACTGAAGGAGAAGCTTTCAACTTCCGCCGCTTCGACGCCGAGGCGAAACAGGTTTTCGCCGGATTTGCGCCGCATCACCGCCTCACCTTGAGCGGCTGGGTCGCGACGACGATGACCGACGCCGGACAGGACGTCCCCTTCTTCCTCCAGCCAACCCTCGGCGGCAAGTCCGAGATCGTCAGCGTGCACGATGACCGCCTCGGCGGCGACGGTACCGATGCCACGCTTCGTGGCTATCGGGACCTTCGCTTCCGTGACCGCAACCTGTTGCTGCTGCAGGCCGAATATCGGGTCCCCATCTGGGGACCGATCGACGCGACTGCTTTCGCCGACGCCGGCAAGGTCGCGCCGACGCGTTCGGATCTCGACTTCAATGATCTGCGCCGCGATGTCGGATTCAGTCTCAGCATCATGAAAGGCTGGGAAACATGGGCGCGAATGGACGTCGCCTTCGGCAGCGGTGAAGGCGTGCGAGTGTTCTTCAGTCTTGGAGATCTGACACCGTGAAGACCGTGCGCTGGTCGACCGCACTCGTCCTGGCTTTGGCTGCATGCTCGATAAACGAGCGCCCGACTGTGGACCCGGTTCGGATGGCGGAGCTTTGGGAGCCACCGACCGACATTCAACAGCGCGATCTCGTTCTCGGCGTCGGCGGCTCGCGCGACGCGCCGAATCCCGACGACCTTTACGAGTTCGAGGACCAGAAAGCGGTCGGCACCCAGCCCGGTTACGATGTGAAGGACTCGAAAGGAAGGGAATGGAGCGTTAAGCTCGGTCCTGAAGCAAAGCCCGAGGTCGCCGTGTCACGTATCACCTGGGCGATTGGCTACCACCAGCCCAGCGTCTACTACTTGCCGCGTTGGACTCTCGTGCGCGACGGCAAGAAGATTCCGCAGCCCGGCGGCCGATTCCGTCTGGATAACACCAAGAAGATCGAGGAGTGGTCCTGGCGCAAAAATCCATTTCTCGAGACCAGGCAGCTGGCGGGACTTTTCGTCTGGATGGTGATGGTCAACAACTGGGACATCAAGTCCCAGCAGAACGCGCTCTACGAGATGAAGGACGACAAGACTCCCGGCCCGAAGCACCAGTACATGGTGAAAGACCTCGGCGCTTCACTCGGGCGTACAGCGTGGCCGGTTGGGGGCAGCAAGGCGGATCCCGACGCCTTCGACGACGAGCCGTTCATCGAGCGCGTCGAGGGCAACCGCGTTCATTTTGCGTTTCAGGGATCGTGGCTCGAGCCGCAGCTCCTGCGAAGCATCACCCCGGAGGACGTACGCTGGACGGCGCGACTGCTGTCACAGCTCACCCCGCAGCAGTGGCACGACGCATTTCGCGGCGCCGGCTTCGATGACGTCGAAGCGGGCCGGTACATCAGGCGCCTCCAGCAAAAAATCTCTGAAGGCCTGAATCTCGATTCCTACTGACTGGCGACTGGCTTCAACTGCCAGTCGCCGCCAGGTCGCGGACTCAATGACATTTCCCGGTGCCCGGATCCCAGACGCGCCCCTTCGTATCCAGAAAAGCGTGCGCGTATTCGCCGTCGCCGATCATCAGCTTCAGTATCCCGAACTGTCCGTTGACGTGCGACGCTGAATTGGGCGCCAGTCGGTCGCGCGCTCCCGTCAACGAGCCGCCACCCGTCCCCGCCACGAACTCCACGATGCCCCGCCGGGGATCCGGTCTTCCGTCCGGAGTTTGCGCGATGAAGCGCTCGTAGTCGTGGTCGTGTCCGTTGAGCACCAGATCCACGCCGTTCTGGTAGAGGATCTGCCACAACCTTTGAAAGGCGCGGTTCGAGCCGTGCGGTCCTGAGCTGAATCGCGGGCGATGCCAGTACGCGACGGTGCACTCCGCTGCATGCGCTCGTAAATCTGCCTGTAGCCAGCTTTCCTGCTCCTTCTCGACGAAGTTTTCGCCTCCGACTACTTCGCTGTTCAGCGAGACGAAGTGCCAGCCGGCGAAATCGAAGCTGTAGTACCCCTTATCAGGCTCGCCCGCGCGCGCACCAAAGTATCGGAAGTAGGGACTGCCGGAACCGCCTTCGTAATCGTGGTTTCCGGGCGATGGGCGGATCACGTTCATTATTCGCGGCTTGCCCCACGACGGCAGAAAGCAGCGCGTGAAAACTCTGCTCATCCCGTCATCACCAGATGGATACGCGTTATCGCCCAGCGTTAGCACGAGAGTCTGCAGATTCTCTGCGCTATCCGCCTGCAGCAGACTGTCCGCGATCGCGGCCGTGCTTTCATCGGCGTTCGAGCCGCATACCGCGATGTCGCCGACGGCGATGATTACCGCCGGGTTTGGCACGGTCGATTCAGTCAGCGGCGAGCCCGGCGGGGGTGTCGGTTTTTCGTCTCCACCGCATGCGACCGAGAGCACCATCGCGGCGAGACTGATCGCGCGCTTCAGCCAGCTGCTCCCGCGTCCTGAAGTCGCTGCTAGTCCCTGCAAGTGAATTGCGATCCGCCTCAGCGGCGCCAGCGATATAGCGTGATGTCGGCGGGTCTGCGCGTTGCTTCGTCGCTGATGATCAGAATGCTGTCGGGAGTGACAGCGACGCCCTCAGCTTGCTCGTGTCCCGGCGGCAGCGCCTCGGCCTTCACCAGCTGTCCGTCGGGCGAGAGTATCACCAGTGCCCTCTCACGGGCTGCGACCAGCACGTAGTTGCGCGTGACCGGATCGATGGCGATGTCTGACGGCGAGAGCTCCTTCCACTGGTTCGCATCCAGCACGTCGTCCACCGGAATCGTCATCACCGTTGTTCTCAATGGATTGCTGAGCGGCAGCATCACCTTGTAGATCACGATGTCGTGCTTGAGATTCTTGTTTTTGTGGACCTTCTTGCACGCCAGCACGAGCTGTGAGCTGTCCGCCTCGTACGTGACTCCCTCGAACTCGCACTCCTTGCCGAGCTGGGTGTTGAATCG
>DATFGW010000147.1:0-3361 GCA_035249045.1 Gemmatimonadaceae bacterium
AGTCAAAACCTCGCCGTTCAGAATCTTCGGCCAGCCGAAGATGGCAGTGCTGCTCTTCCTCGGCTTCTCATCCGGGTTGCCGTTCTACCTTACCAGTAAAACCCTGCAGGCGTGGATGACGATCGCGAACGTCGACCTCGCCACCATCGGGTTTTTCAGCCTCGTCACCCTGCCGTACTCACTCAAGTTCGTGTGGGCACCGTTGATGGATCGCTACACCCCGCCGTTTCTCGGCAGGCGTCGCGGCTGGGTGCTGATCACCCAGATCCTGCTGCTGCTGGTGATCGCGGCAATGTCGCTGCACGATCCGCGGACGGGACTCAAGATGCTGGCGGTCAATGCCATCGCCATCGCGTTCTTCAGCGCGTCGCAGGACATCTCGCTCGATGCGTATCGCACCGACGTGCTCGAGACGCGCGAGATGGGCGCCGGCGCCGCAGTCTTCGTGATGGGCTACCGTGTTGCCATGATCACCAGCGGTGCGCTGGCGTTTTTCCTCGCTGACCGCATGTCGTGGAACACGGTGTATGTTCTGATCGCACTGCTGATGATCGTCGGCATCGTAACGACTTTCATCGCGCCGGAGCCGGTTCTGAGCGACGCGCCGCCGAAGTCACTTGGCGAAGCGGTCGTGCTCCCATTCACCGATTTCTTCCAGCGAGCGGGTGTGTTCCGCGCGTTGCTGGTGCTGCTTTTCATCGTGCTTTACAAGTACTCCGACAGTCTCGCGGGAAGCATGACCACGCCATTCTTGCTCCAGGCCGGATTCTCCCAGAGCGAGGTCGGGGCGGTTTTCCTCGGAGCCGGTGTGATCGCGACCATTGTCGGCGTGGTGGTTGCGGGTGCCGTGATCGGAAAATTCGGCATCAACAAATCCCTTTGGATCTTTCTGGTCTTTCAGGGACTGAGCAATCTCACTTATTACGGGCTGTCGCTTTCGGGAAGGAACCATGCCTTCATGACGGCGGCCGTGATCACCGAGAATTTTGGTCTCGGACTCGTCACCGGTGCGATGACCGCGTATCTGATGAGCATGTGCAACAAGCGCTTTACCGCGACTCAGTATGCGCTGTTGTCGAGTTTGATGGCGGCGAGCCGCGACATTCTCGTCGCACCAGCGGGGAAGATCATCGAAGCAACGAGCTGGCCTTCGTTCTTCCTGATCACTGTCGCGATGGCCGTTCCGGCTCTACTGCTCCTGCCGTTCATTGCGCCGTGGTCGCGCGACATCCCCATCGGCGCGGCACCTCACACCGGCGAGACGGTACCGGCTAAGGCCGCCTGAATTCCCCGTTAGTGCTGGGTCTGTAGTCCTCATCCGGGGCGCGAAGCCGCGCCGCCACCACCGTTACGTTGTCGGGTGCGCCGGTGTGCATCGCCTCTTCGATCAGCGCGTTGCAGATGTCCTCCGGCCGACCGGCGCCGCGGGTGATTCGCCCGATTTCTTCCGCCGAGACCTGGTTCGAGAGGCCATCGCTGCATAGAACGAGGTAGTCGCCGCTCTCCAGCTTCACCCGGTAAAAATCGGTGACGACTTTTTCTTCGGGTCCCAGCGCCTGCAGAATGATGTTGCGGTGCTCGCTCTGCGCGGCTTCCTTCGCCGTCATTCGTCCGGCATCGATCAGGCGCTGGACGAACGATTGATCCTTGGTGAGCTGCTTCGCTGCCCCCTTTCTCACCAGATACGCGCGGCTGTCTCCAACCTGTGCGATGAAGGCCTCTCCGTCGAGAACGAGCGCCAGCGTCGTCGTCGTCCCCATGCCGTGGTGCTCCGGAGAGGTGCTCGCCTTCTGATAGATGGCCTTGTTGGCGACGTCGACGCCGCGCTTCAGTGCCGCTTCGATCACCTCAGGCGTTCGCTTCGGCACCTTGTGCCACCATCGATGGAGCTCGCCGAGGATGGTTTCGGTCGCGATGGAGCTCGCCAGCGCGCCGGATGCCGCGCCCCCGACGCCATCGGCGACGATCAGAATGAAAGGCGCCGTATGCACGGAAACAAGCGACGGCGCGCTCACCGTAGCGATGTCGCCGGTTTCCAGATTCGCAATCAAAAAGGAATCCTGATTGTCGTGCCTGATCAGGCCGACATTCGAGATCCCGAAAATTTCTGCTATCAATTTTGGCTCGAAAGGAGCGTTGTGACGCAACGACGGGAACCTCAAGGGTTCCCGGATGCGGAAAAAGATAGTGTAAGGAATCGAACGAGGGCACTACCCATGCGTATCAGGAGGACTCGCGAAGGAGTGCACGTGCAACCCGGAACATGCCAATGAAAGCGTCCACCTACTGGGGTTTTTGCTGTTGCGTAGCGCTATTGGGAGCGTCATGCCGGTCGACGCCGAGGCCGCCCGTCACCGGTCCCATTCCGGTGCCCTCGCCTCCACTGACTCCCGCGCCGCTTCCACCGGCCAATCCGAAGTTGCCGCCTGTGCCCGACGTCCGAGGACCGCTTCAGATAAATGTGGTGTATCCGAAAGCCAATCAGATGCTCACCGCCCGCGACTCCAATTTCATTTTCGGAAGCGTGGGGAGCGGCGACGCTGCGCTCAACATCAACGGGGTGAGCGTGCCAGTCTGGCCGAATGGCGCGTTCATGGGCTGGCTTCCCGTTCCCGCCGATAGCGCTCCGCAGTATGTACTCACAGCCGCCAACAAAATCGAGGCGACGCGACTCGTATTGCCGATCCGCGTTCCCGCCGCTCCCGACACCACCGCAAAAAACAAAGCCGTCGGTGACACTCTGCAGCCGACGCCATCACCCGACACTCTTACGCCCATTCCGGGGAACGTCTACGTCACCCTTGGCGCGCCGGCATCGACGGTCAACGACACCGACCGCGTCACCATCGCGCGGCCTGCTCCAGGAAACGGCCAGGAGTACAAGTGGTTCCTGTTTCCAGGCACGGTGGTAAAGGCGACGGGCACCCAGAAGGCGAGTGGCGATGACTTCGTGAGGATCGAGCTCGACTCCACTCAGGTCGCCTGGGTGCTCCGCAGCGAAATCCAGACAAAAAACATTTCGACGACCCCGCCCGCGACTTTCATCGGCGATTCACTCGCGCCCCCGCGTCGCATCGGAGCGGTGCGAGTTCTACCTGGCGCAGACTGGATTGACGTGACCATTCCGATCGACGGACCGCCACCGCCGTATCTCGTCGAAGAAACCGATCGCAGTCTGTCGCTCCTCGTCTACGGCATCGACTCCGCGCCGGTGATCTCGATGATGCCGGAACCCGTCGATCCCTACTTCAACAGCATCAGCTCGACCCCCGAAGGAAGTCGGGTTCGATACACCATCAATCTGAATCGCGCGCCGTACGGGTACCTCGCGCTCTGGGAAAAAGGCGGCCTGACTTTCAGG
>DATFGW010000148.1:0-2751 GCA_035249045.1 Gemmatimonadaceae bacterium
ACGTTGTTCTACGTCTCCAACGCCGTCTGGAAGACGACCGATGGCGGCAAGCACTGGACGCGGATCAGCCCCGACCTCGCTCGGCAGACCTGGGCCGTGCCCGCCAACGCCGGCAAGTACGCGAGCTCCGTCACGCCCGCGCCACTCGGCGCGATCACGGCTCTCTCGCCGTCGCCGAAGAACATCAACGTCATCTGGGCGGGCACCGACGACGGCAACATCCAGGTGACCACCGATGGCGGCGGAAAGTGGACCAACGTCACGCCGCCGCAGATCAAGCCGTGGACGCGCATCTTCAACATTGAAGCGGGACACTTCGACGCGAACACGGCGTACGCGGCGGCGAACACGATGCGCATCGACGACATGAATCCCCACCTGTGGCGGACGCATGACGGCGGGCGCACCTGGACCGAGATCAACACCGGTATCACTCCCGGCGCCGTGACGAACTCGATCCGCGAAGATCCGAAGGTGAAGGGCCTTTTGTACGCGAGCACCGACACTCAGGTGTGGGTCTCCTACGACGACGGCGACCATTGGCAATCGCTGCGGATCAACATGCCGGCGATCTCCGTGCGCGATCTTCAGCTCAAGGACGACTCCGCGTGTCTCTGCTCGGACCTCATCGCCGGCACCCACGGCCGAGGCTTCTGGATTCTCGACAACGTGACGCCGCTGCGGGCGATCGCGACGGCCGGCAACGCGCGGTCTTCATCGTATCTCGTGAAGCCTCCAACCGCGGTCCGCGTGCGTTTCGCGGAAAATGATCCAACGCCCTGGCCGCCCGAGATCCCCGCCGGCGAGAATCCGCCCGCCGGTGCGGTCATCGACTACTTCCTCGCCGGAAACGCCGGCAATGTCAGCCTACAGATCGTCGACGGCGCTGGGAAAGTCATTCGCAGTTACTCGAGCAGCGATTCGGTCGCCGGACCCGATCCGGCATTGAATTCCGAAGAGTACAACAAGATCTGTCAGAGAAACACGAGCGCGCCGCACTGCTCGGTTCCGCTCTACTGGGCAGCTCCGAACTCTGCGCTCCCGTCGCGCTCGGGCATGCATCGGTTCGTCTGGGACATGCGCTACGATCCGATCCCGGGCACCGGCGAGTCGGAGGGCGGAGCTGTGCCGCATCGCACCTACCTCGTTCCGAATACTCCGTGGGCCCCGCCCGGCTCTTACACCGTCCGTCTCGTCGTCGACGGCAAGACTTACACGCAGCCGCTCAAGCTCGTGCTCGATCCGCGCGTGAAGACTCCCGCCTCAGCGATTGCGCTGGTATCCGCCCTTTCGCGTGAGATGTACGACGGAGCCGTCGCGCTTCGCGCGGCTTACGTATCCGCGCGCGCGATGTCCGCTCGACTGACGAGCAGCGGCAACGCCGCGCTCAAGGCGGAGATCGACTCCATCGCCCCGCCACAAACCGCCGGCGCGAGACGGGGGTTCGGATTCCGCCAGGTGTCAAGCGGGCCACCCACTCTGGAGAGCGTGCAGACGGCGATGATGGCGGCCGCGATGTCGATGCAATCCGCCGACATCGCGCCAACCGCGCGAGAGCTCGACGCCGTAATGAAGGCGAGAGCCCAGTACAAGGATGTCATGGCGCGATGGAACGCGCTGGCCGCGCGCAATCCGCGCTAAGCGGCGGCCTCCTGGCGATACGCCTGTGCGGTATCGCCAGGAGAAACGTCCCGACGTCGTGAACCCGCAACCGGCATCTACGCTACTGACATCTCGCACCCGTTCAGTTGCATTTGTCCTACCCCGCCCGAAGCGCCCCCAGTATCGCCGGCAATGCGCCCACAACCCAGACGATCGCCGCCGCGATGTAAGCCTGCTGCTTCGGAATCTTTCCGACCACGTGCAATCCAATCGCGAGGAGCACCGTCACCCAGATCGTGAACAGATCGACGCGACTGCCGAGCGCGATCAGCACGGGTGATGTTTTATCCGGATCCATGAAGCGCGCCAGATTAAGCCCCACGCTGTTGGCCGAGTTGAGACTGTCGGGGCTCATGAACAGCGCCTGCGCCGCGTTGACGAGAACCTGCACCAGCCGCGGGATCTCGGAGTAAGTCGCGACCATGATGGCCGCGGCGACGCCTTCCTTGGCATCGAATAGCTTGCCAACCAGCCACAGTACGATGCCGGTCCCGAAGATGGTGATCGTCAGGATCACGATGAAGAAAATCGGCGCCATCTTCTCGAAGAATCCGCGGCCCGACGCCAGCTGCTCGGCGGTGAGGTTGGGATTCTTGCGCATCGCCGCCGCGCCATTGCGCGCGAACTCCGCGTCCATGATCGGCGACATCGCGTTCTTGGTCAGAAAGTAGAGAACCACCGACGCGACGAGCAGGATCAGCAACGCCATCCCGAACTTGCCGTCCGCCCTTCGCGCAAAGACCTGCGACGGCGCGTAGAAAATGTCGACGAAATCTTCCCACAACCCAGCCTTTGCTGGTGCCGGCTCTACATCCCTGACGGACTCGGCATCAACGCCCATTGACGCATCCTCGAGGTTGGAGACATAATCGCCCCAAGCTTAGCACCATTTGGCCCACCCCACCACAAGGATCTGACATGCAATCGGATTCGAAGCCCGCGCGCCCGATCGACCTCGACCCGCTCGTTCACCCGAAGGAAAAGATCTACTTCGCGGTGTGCGTCATCGTCAGCCTGGCGATCTACGCAGCGCTGGCGATGATCATCCTTTCCGGCAGTCCCATCGCTGGTCCCGTGATTTTCTACCTG
>DATFGW010000149.1:0-10875 GCA_035249045.1 Gemmatimonadaceae bacterium
CCGGCAATCAGGTTGCCGAGCGCCGATGCCATGAACCACACGCCCATCATCTGGCCCTTGAACTTGGGCGGCGCGAGCTTGGTCATCGAGCTGAGACCGACCGGACTGAGCGACAGCTCGCCAAAAGTCTGGAACAGATAGCTGAGCACCAGCCACCACGGCGAGACCAGCACATGTCCGCCGCCCCTGATCACGATGTTGGCGGCGAAGAGCATCACCAGAAATCCGAGGCCCGCGAAGAAAAGTCCCCACGCGAACTTCGCCACGCTCGACGGATCCTTGCCGCGCTTGCCCAGCGCGATCCAGAGCATGCCGAACACCGGCGCCAGCGCGATGACGAACACCGAGTTGGCCGACTGGAGCCACAGCGTCGGCATCTCCCAGCCGAAGACCACGCGATCGGTGAAATCGTGCGCGAAAAGATTCAGCGACGTCGGCGCCTGCTCGAAGGCTGACCAGAATATCGACGCGAAAACGAAGAGCAGGAATATCACCAGCACGCGCCGCTTCTCGGCGCCGTCGAGACCGCCGAGGGCGAAGACGTAGAGAAAGTATAGAAGCGCGAGTCCGACGATCACGACCGTCATCCGGCGGGCGATGTTGACCGGGTTGATTGCCATCACGCCGGTCATCGTGAGCAGCACCAGCAGGACGATGATCGCGACGCTGACCCAGATGACGAGCTTGATGCGTCTGTGCTCGGCGGGATCGGTCGATGCCGGCGCGACGCCGACATCGCCTAAGGTCTTGTCCGCTCGCGCCCAGTAGGTGAAGACGCCGATCAGCATCCCGACGCCCGCGGCGCCGAAGCCGAGGTGCCAGGCGATCTTCTCGCCCAGGTACCCGGTGACGAGCGGCGCGATCAAAGCACCGAGGTTGATGCCCATGTAGAAAATCGAGAAACCGGCGTCGCGTCTCGAGCCGCCTTCGGGATACAGATCCCCGACGATGGCGGAGATGTTCGGCTTGAGCAGTCCGGTTCCGAGCACGATCAGAATAAGGCCGATGAAGAACGCCGAGTGCGCAAACACGATCGAGAGCGCGATCGAGATGTGTCCGAGCGCGATCAGGATCGCGCCGTACCAGATCGCGCGGCGCAGCCCGAGGAGTCGGTCGGCGATCCAGCCGCCGGGCAGCGCCGAGAGGTAAACGCAGGCGGAGTAGATGCCGACAATGGCGCCCGCCGTCTCGCGTGAGAATGCGAACCCGCCGGTGGCGAGCGCGGCGGTCATGAACAGAATCAGGAGGGGGCGGATTCCGTAGAACGAGAACCGCTCCCACATCTCGGTCAGAAAGAGCGTGGAGAGCCCGATCGGCTGGCCGAAGAAAGTCCGTGTGCTGGCGCCGCGCTTTAATCCAGGCGGTGGCTCGTCGTGCGTTACAGTGCCCGCCTGCGGCTGATCAAAAACATCTTTCGAGTCTCTGGCCATTTTTCCGGGGGTTTGAGTCCGTCAGGCGTGAACCGCGGCGAGCGGAAGATACCTCTCAGGTGGATGTACGCCACCAGCCTGCTTTTGTTGCTCCCAGCTTATCGTCGTGGGTGGCTGCTTGATGCACGCGACGAAATGTCCGGGTGATTTTTCCTCGAGAGGCGGCACGATCGCGGCGCAAGCCGCGTCCTTGGCAGGATGGTGGCAGCGCGGATGAAACACGCAGCCGGACGGCGGATTGGCCGGCGAAGGAACATCGCCCTGGAGAATGATGCGCTCCTTGCGTGCCTTCGGATCGGCGACCGGCACTGCCGACAGCAGCGCCTGGGTGTACGGCATCAACGGAGTTCCGTACAAATCCTCTGATGTCGCGAGCTCCACGACCTTGCCCAGGTACATGACGGCGACGCGATCGGCGATGTGCTCCACCACCGACAAGTCGTGCGCGATGAACATGTAGGTGAGGTTGTGCTCGCGCTGCAGATCCTCGAGGAGGTTGATCACCTGCGCCTGCACCGAGACGTCGAGTGCGGAGACCGGCTCGTCGCAGACGATGAACTTGGGCTCGACGGAGAGAGCGCGCGCGATGCCGATGCGCTGACGCTGACCTCCCGAGAATTCGTGTGGATAGCGGTTGGAGTATTCGGCGCGGAGTCCGACTTCCTGCAGTAGCTGGCGCACCCGCGCATCGGCGGCTGAGCCTTCCGCCAGCTTGTGGATGGTGAGCCCTTCGCGAATGATGGCGCCCACCGTCATGCGCGGGTTGAGCGAAGAGACGGGATCCTGGAAGATGATCTGCATCTCGCGCCTGAGGGCGCGCAGCTCCGAGGTGTTCATGGCGCGAACGTCACGCCCCTCGAACATGATCTCGCCCGAGGTCGGCTCGAGCAACCTCAGTATCGTGCGGCCGGTGGTGGTCTTGCCGCAGCCCGATTCGCCGACGACACCCAGAGTTTCACCACTGGCGACGTCCAGCGAAACATCGTTCACTGCTTTCACCGACCCGACCTGACGCGCGAAGACGCCCTTCTTGATCGGGAACTCCTTGCGCAGGTTGCGCACCGAGACGAGCGGTTGGACGCCGTTCATGCGGCCGCGACTCCTTCCTGGACTACGATCGGCGGGTGCGGATTATTGCGACGCTCGGGCTCGATGGCGAGGTGACAGCGCGAAACGTGCGCGCTGGATCCGATCTCGTAGAGTGGTGGGTGCTCGCGCGCGCAGAGATCCCACGAGTATGGACAGCGTTCGCGGAAGCGACAGCCGTGGGGCCAGTCGGTCGGCGCCGGTACGGTACCCGGGATGACGTTCAGGCGGTCCTTGTCGTGTCCGATGTGCGGCATCGATCCGATCAGGCCTTCGGTGTACGGATGATGCGGCCGCGCAAACAGCTCATCGACGCTGGTCTCCTCGACGATCTCCCCGGCGTACATCACGATCACCCGCCGGGTCGTCTCGGCGATGACACCGAGATCGTGGGTGATCATCAGGATCGAGGTGCCGATCTTCTTCTGAAGGTCGACGAGGAGCTCGAGGATCTGCGCCTGGATGGTGACGTCGAGCGCGGTGGTGGGCTCGTCGGCGATGACGAGCGCGGGCTTCATCATCAGCGCCATCGCGATCAGCACGCGCTGCCGCATCCCGCCCGACAGCTGGTGGGGATACTGGCGCGCCCGCACGTCAGCATCCGGAATGCCCGTCATCGCCAGCATCTCAACAGCGCGCTTCCAGGCATCGCCGCGGCTCATGTCGCCGTGCACGCGCGCGACTTCGGCGACCTGGTCACCGACGGTGAACACCGGATTGAGCGCCGACATCGGCTCCTGGAAGATCATCGAGATGCGGTTGCCGCGAATGTCGCGCATCGCATCGTCGTCGAGGGTGACGATGTCGCGGCCCTCGAAATCGATGACGCTTCCCGGCTCGATACGACCAGGCGGCTGGATCAGGCGCAGAATCGAAAGCGCGGTGACCGACTTTCCGCAGCCAGACTCGCCGACGATGCCGACCGTCTCGCCGGCGTCAACGTCGAAGCTGACACCGTCCACCGAGCGGGCAATTCCCGCCTCGGTGTAGAACCAGGTTCGGAGGTCACGAACCGAGAGGAGTGGATCACTCATAGATCACCGCCGCTCGTACACATCGCGAAGTGCTTCGCCCAGCACATTCAGCGTCATCACCGTCAGGACCATGAAGAGTCCGGGAAAGAGTGACATCCACCACAGCGTTGCAACCTGATCCGCCCCATCCTGAATGATGTTGCCCCAGCTCGCCAGCGGCTGCGGCACGCCGATGCCAAGATACGACAGCCCCGCCTCGAGTACGATGACGTGCGCTACGCCAAGGGTCGCCGCGACCACGATCGGCGAGACGAGATTCGGGAGCAAGTGCCTCACCAGAACTCGTCGCCGGCTTGCGCCAAGCGCCAGCGCTGCGGTGACGAATTCGGCGTGTTTCAACGCAAGAACCTGACCCCTGACGATGCGACTTAGGCCGAACCAGCCGGTGAGTCCGAGGAATACCACGAGCGCGGGCACCGAGAGATGCGGCCACGCAACCAGCACGCCGAGCAAGAGAAGCAGCCGCGGGATCGACAGAAACGCATCGAGCACCCGCATCATCACCGCATCGACAACTCCGCCCGCATAGCCTGCAATCGCGCCGTACGCAACGCCGAGCGTGAGACTCACCACCGTCGCCAGGATTCCAATCGAAAGAGACAAGCGCGCGCCGTAGATCACGCGACTGAGGACGTCGCGGCTGTACGGGTCGGTCCCAAACGGATGGGCCAGCGACGGCGGCAGGCTCTTCAGAAAAACGATGTCCGGCTGCGCGGCGGGATCGTAGGGCGCGATCAAGGGCGCGAGCAATCCGACCAGGATGATCACGCCGAGGGTCACAGCGGCGACACGCGAGGAAGGCTTGCGCAGGACTCCACGCACCGCGAGCCCGAGCGGCGACTCGCGTGGCTGCTCGATGCTAATGGCCACGGAGCCTCGGGTCTGCCCATGCGTAAAGGAGGTCGGCAAGGAGGCTTCCGACCGCAACCATGATACTGCCGATGATCACGCCGCCGACGACGAGCGGGTAGTCACGGGTTCCGATCGCACTCACCACCGCCAGGCCCATCCCCGGCCAGGCGAAGATCTTCTCAATGAAGAACGCGCCGGTTAGCAGCGCCGGAAACGACAGACCGATCAGCGTGATGATGGGAAGCAGCGCGTTGCGAAGTGCATGGCGCCGCAGAATCTGGCGCTCGGTGAGTCCCTTGAGCCGCGCGGTCCGGATGTAGTCGGCGGGGAGCACATCCAGCAATGCAGCGCGCTGGAATCGCGCGACACTCGCCGACGCGAGAACGGTGAGCGTGAGCGCGGGCAGGGCGAGGTGTCGGAGCCGATCCACGACCCGACCGCCCCAGCTGAGATATTCGTGCATCACCGGATCGACGGCGCCCCCGACCGGAAAAATCGGCAGCCAGTAGGTGAAGGCGAGAAGAGTCAGAATAGCGAGCCAGAAATCCGGCATCGAGAAGAAGAAAAGCGAGATGCCGCTCAGAGCGTGGTCGGTGAGCGAGCCGCGGCGCGCTACCTGAATCAGAGCGACGAGAATTCCGAGAGCGAAGCTGCCGACCAGCGCCACCCCCATGAGCAGCAGGGTGTTGGGCAGCGCCATCGCGAGCACATCCCGCACGGGTCGTTCATAGGAGAACGACCAGCCCAGCTCACCTCGGGTCAGCGCGTCGGCGTACTTCAAAAACTGCTCGGGCAGCGGACGGTCCAGGCCGTACTGCGCGCGCAGCGTCGCGCGCACGTTCTCGCTGACGTTCGGGTTGTCGACGACCGCGCTGAACGGATCGCCCGGCGCGAGGTGGATCAGCACGAAGGTGATGACCGCGACGATCACGACGATCATCACGGCCTGTCCCAACCGTCGCGCGAGGTAGCGGATCACCCGCTACGGGCTCTTCTGACCCGGTGGTTGGGCCGTTGACGAAGCAGCTCCGGAACCGGCGTTCCCGGAAGGCTCCGCCGAAGCGTTGTCGCGGGGAATACGCTTGTCGGCCGGAATCCACCAGTCGGGGATGTGCGACCACCACGCGTCGGGGCGAAGCGTCGCGAGGTGCAGGCGGGAGTGATAACCGGCGATCGTGAGCGGTTCCGCGATCCAGATTGCCGGGGCGTCCTGGATGATGGTCTCGTACGCGGCGGTGAAGTAGGCCTTCCTCCGCGCGGGATCGAACGACGCGAGCGCGCTGTCGACGTTGGCGTCGAAGGCGGGGTTTTCGTACGAACCGAAATTGTTGCCGCTGCTGGAGCGCGAGGCTTGAATGCCCCAAGACCCGAGCGCGGCACCCGGACTCGGCTGGGTATTCCACTGTCCGAGCACCATGTCGAAGGTGCGCTTTCGGTCTTTCTCAGCCAGGGCGGGGAACTCGAGATTTTCGATGTCGACCTTCGCGCCGACTTTTCTCCACTGCTCCTGGAGAAACACCGCCGTGCGAACGCGCACCTGGCTCGTGCCGGGAATCGAGAGAGTGAACCGGAGCGGCGTGCCGTTGCGCACGCGGACACTGTCGGGTCCCATCCGCCAGCCGAGTGAATCCAGGATCTGTCGTGCGCGCGCCGGATCGTAGGGAATCTGCGCGAGGTTCGGATCCGTGGTGGGATAGACGCGCAGGGTCGGACCAAGCGCCGGACGGGCAAGAGTGTCGTAAAGGCTTCGGACCAGGGTCGCCCTGTCGGTCGCCATTGTCAGCGCGCGGCGGAGCTCCCGATCGCCGAAAAGCCGATGTGGGCGATCGTGATTCGCCGGATCCCGCAAATTGAATTGCGCGAAGGAGTACGTCAGCGCGCGGTACGGTTTGGTTGCGAGCTCGGGGTGTTTTGCGACTTCCGGAAGGTTCTCGGGGCGCAGCTGCTCGAAGAAGTCCGCTTCGCCGCTCAAGAATCTCGTCACCGCGGTCTGGAAATCGGAGCTGATTGCCCAGATCACCCGATTCAGCTTCGGCCTACCGCGATAGTTGTCGGTGTCGGCGACGATCTCGACGACGGCGCGAGGCACCCACCGCGAGAAGCGGTACTGACCGGATCCGATCGGATGCCGTCCGGCGTCGGACGCGCGCCACGCCGACGGCGGAATGGGCTT
Organism: Gemmatimonadaceae bacterium; assembly: GCA_035249045.1. Lineage (GTDB taxonomy): Bacteria > Gemmatimonadota > Gemmatimonadetes > Gemmatimonadales > Gemmatimonadaceae > UBA4720. The sequence goes on from DATFGW010000149.1 coordinate 6,576, forward strand.
CCAGACGTGCTCGGGAACGATCGGCAGCTGATAAGTCGCGTCGAAAAACTGCTGCGGACTTCTGGCGTGAAACCAGACGACCGCGGTTGCCGAATCGGGTGTCGATACGGAATCGATATTTGAGATCACCGATGCCGCGGGCGAGCCAAGCGTCGAATCCTTGGTGCTCGTGACGGTGAAGCGGACGTCGTTCGATCGGACCGGCACGCCGTCGTGCCACCTCGCGTTCGGATTCAGGTGGAACGCGATGCTGAGCGAGTCGGCGCCCCAGGTCCAGTGATCTGCGAGCCGCGGCGTGAAGCCGTTGTCGTTCAGGATGTTGAGCGAGTCCCCGATGTCGGCCAGGCGTTCGTAGATCATGTCGACGATCTGGGACGTCTGAACCGTCTGGACGAGTGCTGGAATCAGCGGGCCGGGGTCGCCACCGGTGGAGATCACGAGCGTACCGCCGGTGTTTCGCGCCGACGAGGACTCAGATCCAGCGCACCCGAATGCGAACGCCATGCAAAGGAGCGCGGAGTATCTCATCGCCGCCATGTCCAGCCCTCGTCGAGAAATTGCGGTACGTGCTCCATCGCTTCGCCCCTGATCTCATCTTCCATCAGCTTCGTCGCATCGGCGTCCTCGAGGGCGCGGACTGCGTCGAACATCGCGGTCGCGACTTCGCGGACATCCGGCGCTCGCCCCAGCAGCGAGCGGAGCGTAGCCGGCACCGGAATCGCTTCACCGAAGGGTTCGGCACCGCTCCCGAAGGTCGACAGCGACGACTGATCATCATCGACGAGGATGGAGCCGTGCTGCAACAAAGCTCCGCCGTCGCGCCACTGGGCACTCCCCACCAGCTTGGCGCCTTCGGAAACGAGCTCTCCCTCGAAGGGCGTCTCGAAACAGGGACGGGTGTTGGGCACGCCCGCACGCTCGGTGGCACCGGCGGCCTCGACGAATACCCCGAGGCGGCTGAGTCCCGAGCGGAGGATGCGATTGATGCGCTCGTAGGTTTCGCGGAGCGACACGTCCTGATCGACGGGCGCGGTCACGCTGTAGGTGACCTCACGATCGTGGAGGATGGCGCGGCCGCCGGTCGGACGCCGCACGACATCCACGCCGGACGCGCGCAGCTTCTCGACGTCGTAGCTGCCACGCGCCGGCTGATTGCGCCCGAGTGACAACGTCCGCGCACTCCACGAGTACACGCTGAACACAGTCTCTCCGGTGCGCGCGGCACGCGCGTGCAGCGCGACGTCCCGCGCCATGTTCTCCGCGCCGGTGCGTGGCGCGGCCACGAGCAGACGCCAGCGGCTGAAACTTCGCCGGGGGTGCATAGAGTGTTAAATTGTCACTCCTATGAGCACCACAATCAAGCACGTTGAAGCAGCGATTCCCCCCGCTGAATCGTTCGTTCCCCGACATGTAGGTCCCGATGAGCGCGACGTCGCCGAGATGGTCAAGACACTCGGCTTTTCGTCCCTCGATGCGCTGATAGATGCGACGGTGCCCGCGAAGATCAGGCTGCGCGGAGGTCTGACGCTGCCGAAGGGCATGACCGAGCTCGAGGTGCTGACGTACTTCCGCGCCCTCGCCGCCAAAAACCAGGTCTTTCGGTCCTTCATCGGCATGGGCTACTCCGATTGCGTGACGCCGCCGGTGATCCAGCGGAACATCATCGAGAATCCCGGCTGGTACACGGCGTACACTCCCTACCAGGCTGAGATCGCCCAGGGCAGGCTCGAGGCGCTGCTCAACTTCCAGACGATGGTCATGGATCTGACGGCGATGGAGATCGCCAACGCCTCTCTGCTCGACGAGGCCACCGCGGCGGCGGAAGCGATGACGATGAGCTACGCCGTCAAAGGGAAGCCGGGCAAGGAGGTTTTTCTCGTCGCGTCGGAGTGCCACCCGCAGACCATCGACGTCGTGAAGACCCGCGCCGGGGTACGCGGCATCGAAGTTCGCGTCTCCAGCTACGCCGATTTCAAGTTCGGTCCGGAAGTGTTCGGTGCGCTGGTGCAGTACCCGGCGACCGACGGCGCGGTGATCGACTTCACCAAGACCGCAGAGAAACTGCACGCCACCGATGCGATGCTGACAGTGGCGGCGGACATCATGAGTCTGGTATTGCTGACGCCGCCGGGTGAATGGGGCGCGGACGTCGTTGTCGGCAACACCCAGCGCTTCGGTGTTCCACTCGGCTACGGCGGACCCCACGCCGCGTATTTCGCCACGAAAGACGAGTTCAAGCGACAGATCCCCGGACGCATCATCGGCGTTTCACGTGACGCGGATGGGAAGCCGGCGCTCAGGATGGCGCTGCAAACTCGCGAGCAGCACATTCGCCGCGAAAAGGCGACGAGCAACGTCTGCACAGCGCAGGTCCTGCTCGCCGTCGTGGCCAGCATGTACGCGGTCTATCACGGGCCTCAGGGACTGACGAGGATCGCGCGCCGCATCCACAGCTTCGCTGCCGCGCTGTCGGAGGGATTGAGACGGCTCGGCTACAGCATCGTCCACGACGATTTCTTCGATACGATCCGGGTCGCGCCCGGCAAGCGGAACAGCCAGGCGATCCTCGACGAGGCGCGCAATCGCCGCATCAATCTGCGGGTGATGGACGATCGCAGCATCGTCATCGCGCTCGACGAGACCGTGGGCAACGATGACATCTCCAACCTCCTCGCTGCGTTCAACGGCGCGAAGGAGGCGGACTTCGGCATCGAGGAGCTCGCCTCGGGAGCGGATCCGCGCTACGACGAGCGGTTCAACCGCACCACTCCGTTCCTCACGCATCCGGTGTTCAACAAGCACCATGCAGAGACCGAGATGCTCCGCTACATGCACAAGCTGGAATCGCGCGATCTCTCGCTGGTGCATTCGATGATTCCGCTCGGCTCCTGCACCATGAAGCTGAATGCCACCGCGGAGATGATGCCGATCACGTGGCCGGGCTTCGCGAAGATCCATCCGTTCGCGCCGCTCGATCAGACCGATGGTTATCGCCAGCTGTTCGACGAACTGGAGAGCGCGCTCGCCGAGATTACTGGATTCGCCGCGGTGTCACTGCAGCCCAACGCGGGATCGCAGGGCGAGTTCGCGGGCTTGCTGGTGATCGACGCGTACCATTCGTCGCGCAAGGAAGCTCACCGCAACATCTGCCTCATTCCTCAGTCGGCGCACGGGACCAATCCGGCCAGCGCGGTGATGGCGGGGATGCGCGTGGTGGTGGTAAAGACCGACGATCGCGGCAACATCGACGTCGCCGATCTGAAGGCCAAGGCTGAAGAGCACGCCCTGAATCTCGCCGCGTTGATGGTGACCTATCCATCGACCCACGGCGTCTTCGAGGAGTCGATCGTCGAGATCTGCCAGATCGTGCACAAGTACGGCGGCCAGGTCTACATGGATGGCGCGAACATGAACGCCATGGTCGGGCTGTGCCGGCCGGCGGACATTGGCGCCGACGTGTGTCATCTGAATCTGCACAAGACCTTCTGCATCCCGCACGGCGGCGGTGGCCCGGGGATGGGACCAATCGGAGTCGCGAAGCATCTGGTGCCGTTTCTGCCGGGGCATCCGGTGGTGCGACTGGATGGTCGCGAAGAAGTCGGCGCCGTGTCGGCAGCTCCTTGGGGAAGCGCGAGCATCCTCCCGATCTCGCATGCTTACATCAAGTTGATGGGTGGGGAAGGGCTGGAGTACGCGACGAAGGTCGCGATCCTCAACGCCAACTACATCGCCAGGCGGCTGGAGCCGCACTTCCCCGTTTTGTACAAGGGCGCGCACGGAACCATCGCCCACGAATGCATCGTCGATACAAGAGTGGTGAAGCAGGCGAGCGGAGTCGACGTCGAGGACATCGCGAAGCGTTTGATGGACTATGGATTCCACGCGCCGACGGTGTCGTTCCCCGTTCCCGGCACTCTGATGATCGAGCCGACGGAGAGCGAGCCCAAGGAAGAGCTGGATCGGTTCTGCGAGGCGATGATCTCGATTCGGCAGGAGATCAGGGAGATCGAGTCAGGGGATGCCGACCGGCAGGACAACGTTCTCAAGAACTCGCCGCACCCGGTGAGCCGGGTCGCCGCGACGGCTTGGACTCACCCTTACGCTCGCGAGAAGGCGGCGTTCCCGGCGGAGTGGACGCGCGATTACAAATTCTGGCCGGCGGTGGCGAGGGTGGAGAGCGCGTACGGGGATAGGCACCTTGTTTGTTCTTGTCCGCCGACTGATTCGTACGTTGAGTCGGAATAAAAAAACCGGCTGGGTGAGTACTCGCGTTCACGGATAACGCGTTGCGGGTCGCGGG
>DATFGW010000150.1:0-19595 GCA_035249045.1 Gemmatimonadaceae bacterium
GCGATCGCCAACCAGATCTCGCAGATACTTTTCACGACGGAAGACAAGCTCGCCGACAGCAGGACCGCGCAGGCGAAAGCGATCTTCGAGGGACTCCAGAAGGGAACCATCGACCGCTCGCTGTTTACGTCGAACGCGAACTTCTACTTCGGCGATCAGGCGCTGAAGGATTTTCAGTCGAGCCTCGGCCCGCTCGGCACGCCGACCGGATTCGTGCAGACGCGCACCGCGCTTCGTGGCGGGATGACGTACCGGAACTATCGGGTGACGTTTCCGAATCGGGTGATCAGGGTGTGGACGTACGAGACGCCGGACGGGAAGCTCGAGCAGTATCAGGTCGCGCCGATCGGGTAGCAGTGGGCGTTTCCGCTCTCGCAACTCGCCGGACGGGTTGCAGCCAGAACCGGCTTGAGGGCATGAACGCTCTCCGGACGTCGACACGTACGCATGACCGGTAAAAAGAGCGGCGAAGCACCTGCCTCGTCGCTCTTTCTACATTTCGGAAGCGTTGCACTGCCACGCGTGCGAAGGGATTCGCAAACCTCATCGGTTTATCGCGAACTGTCTGCTCGTTTTCTTTTCAGGTACGCCTGGTAACTCATGGCAAGAAAGAGTACCACCAGCATTATGTTGAGAGTGAGGTAAAGGCTTTGGTCACGTAAACGACCCGTCGCCCTAACGATCTGGACTGCCACAAGTGCGAGTACGGATATGGCCGCAATTGCTGCGAACACTTTTTCCGTCGCGCGGTGCGACGATGACTGCGATCCTTCGAAGCGTTCTCTCAGACTGGCCAGCCACACAACGGCGCATAGCAGCGTAAGGCTGGAAGCGTAAAGGACGGTCGAGTAGAGAGGCCCGTTAGTAAACAAGCCGGCGTCGCGCGCCACGTACGCAGCCAACTGCACAACAACGGCTGCATAAGTCAGCGTCACTGCTGCCCTCTTGGGCGTCATAAAATATCGCTCTCTACCAGGTGCTGCCGCCGCCACCCGTACATGTGCTCGGATTGCATCGCGCCGCAGCGAGGTGTGCATCGGTGAGGCATTTGAGCCAGTCCCAGGTCGACATGCCAAAAGAGGTCCAAGTGAGTAAGTACGCCGGTAGCCCCCATAATTCCATCTCGATCATGCTTTCGACCATGAGAGAACTTCCGTTATTCGCCACGATTGCGGCTCTACTATCGCAGGGGTTGGGAAGTGGATAATTGTACGGCTGAATGACTACCCCGGATGTGTCGCGTTTGGCCTTCGTTTTCTCTTGTGCGTAAGCAACTTTGGGTCCCAAGTAACACGCGACTGTATGAATTAGAGACGTCAAGGTCGATGGCGGAGATACCGAAGCCACGTAGGTCACTGGCGAACTAACGTACGAGGTTACCATCGCACTTAACGCCCCACGAGAGGTGTAGCTCATCTCTTTTTGCGCAAGCAACGCATAGCCGCCGGATACCGCCGACCATTGATAGTGTATTTCAAGAATCTCATGACCTTGTGCGTCATATAGCGTCGCGCGGTCGATTGGATAGTTGTAGATCATCGGGCCGGTGGCGATGAAGCGGTAGACGTTGCCAGCCGAGTCAGTGATAAGTTTGTTGTAATTTGCTACTCCGACACCGGAGGCGACGCCGAGGACCGGTGTCAGAGGCTCAGTGTAACCGTCTGCAGTGGCACTTGAATCTGTGATCTCCATATTAGTGCGGGCGCCAGTCCGTGGCGCGACTCTGATAGCGCGGATTACCTGCCCGGTCTGTTTCGTTTGGAGTTGCTGCGTCTTCGTGTAGTTGTGGGCGACTCCCTTCCTGTCGTAGAGTGTAATTTCGGTGTTTACGGTCAACGCATTCTGCGTGGTTTCGAGCTTGGGTCTTGTGCGAGGAGCGTCAGGTTGTTGGTCAGCGCAGGCAGCTAATAAGGCGGCCACGCCGATTAGTAAACCTACAAAGGCATGTCGGACAGGATGCGGTGCGATTGTCATCGGTACCTCGAAGGACGGGTGTAAAACATCGCTACCTGGTGATATCCGACGAGACGTAGGATCCGCGTGAAAAACATGTCTTGACGAAGCCCTACATCGCGCGAAGGAACCACAGAAGGATCTACAATCGTCGCATACGCAGCACGTGTCGATGTCGTTTTCTTTTCACGAGATGTCGATTTCATATCAGGCTTCGGGGCAAACCCGGACACAAATCAGACGGCATGAGTCCGATGTGTAGGGAATCCACCCGACCGGCGAGAAAAAACCACGCTGCCCATACGCGATCAGAAGATGACTCAAGGGCGTTCAGCCATAATCCATGGTCATCACCGAGTCTCAACATCAACGTAGAGAATGACCTGCGCGAACGTCCTTTCGCTTATGGGAAGCTCAAGCTCGAATCGCGCGCAGCCGCTTCAGTGCCGCGGTCGCATTCGAGTTCTGCGGGTTGAGGCTGAGCGACTTCCGGTAATTCGCAATTGCCTGCGCGGTGTCGCCCGTCGCGAGGTATGCTTCGCCCAGACTGTCGTAGGGGTTTGCAGATCGCGGAAACGCCGCGACGTTCATCTCGAAGATCTGTACGGCGTCGCGCGGCGCTTTGAGGTTGTTGAGGACGTAATAGCCGAGGCGGTTCATCTCCGCTTCATCCAACGAGTAGTTGGCCGTATCGGCGCGCATTTGCGCGAACCGGTCGCGAAGCGCCTGGCCGCGTTCAGTCCCACGAAGTAATTCTGCCAGGACTTCGGCGACGGAACTTCGCGGAGCGCTGTACGACTCGCCGTCGAGAATGTGATTGATCGCGACCGCGAAATCGTCGAAACGCCAGACGAGCTCCCGCGAGTTCGACAGGAAAATGATCGCGCGATCTTCGGACGGAACGCGCACCATCAGCGCCTGAAAGCCCGGCAACCCGCCGGTGGTGCGAAGGATCAGGCGGCGGACGCCGTTGGGCCGGACTTCTTCGCTCGTTTTCCATCCGTAAGCGGTGGCCACCGAGCGTACGGCGAACAACCGCGCCTTCGACGATTGCCCGACCAATGCCTCGTCGTACAGTGCTCGGTCGAACCGAAACAGGTCTCGTATCGTGGAGTAGAGGCCGCCCGCCGGCGAAACACCGATGTGCGGCGCGAGCTCATATCCACCGAAGGTCTGCGCGTACCCGTACGCCCGTTTCGGAACGACCGCATTGGCGAATGCCACGCCGGTCTCGGACATTCCGGCGCGGGCGAGCACCCGATCCTTCAATGCCTGCCAATATGGAACGCCGGTCACGTGTTCGACGATCGCGCCGAGCACTGCGTAGGCGTCGCTGCTGTAGCCGAAGTCGGACCCCGGCTGAAAGCGCAATGGACGCTGCGCGATCAGCTTGACCAGGGAATCGTTCGACAACGCATCCGAGTTGACCAACGCGGCGAGTGCCGCTCCGCCGGCGTCATCCGCGAAAGCGATGTCCTGCTGCAGACCGGAGGTATGGTTGAGGAGCTGGTCGACGGTGATCCGATCACCGGTCTCCTTCGGATAAAACGGCAAATAATCCGAGACGTGACCGTCGAGACGCACCTTGCTCTCTTGTACCAGCTGCATCACGGCGATTGCCGTCATCGGCTTCGTCATCGACGCGATCTCGAAGCGCGACTCGACGGTGTTGGGAACGCTCCATTCCCGATTGGCCAGCCCGAATGCTTTCTCGTAGACGATGCGGCCTTTATCGGCGACGAGTGCGACTCCCGTGAGCTGATCGAGGGACGAGGCGCGCGTGAGAAAAGTGTCGATCTGTCGTGCTGCATCACCGCCAGGCAGCTGGGTCGACGCCGCCATCGATCGCGTCGCCAGGTACGCCGGACCCACTGGCAAATGCGGAGCGGGCAAGCGCATCGAGAGATCGCTGCGCCTGCTCACATCGGACGTGTAGCGGCGCCGAAAACGCAGGTCGCGGGCGCGGGGGCTCGCATTTACAACGAACCCCGCAACTCGGCCAGCGCTGTCCCGCTCAAACCTGACCGAAGTAAAGAACGGGTCGTCCGAGCCGAATTCGTCCAGCCACAGCCAGCTCAATGCGATGATACCACGGTGGCGGTGCTGTAACTGGAGAGCACCCTTCTCGACCGCCACGTGGTACGAAGTGCCTAGCTCGTCGCTGTCGTAGTCACCGACATAATCGGCGAGAGGACGCGGTGCGAGCTGTGAATCGCCGAGTTTCGTCGCGTGCCGGCCACGGTAAGCGAGGCCGGTGATCTCGCGGGCTGAGCTCCGCTCGAAGACGAGTGGCTCTGTGTCATCCTCGCCGTCCACCGCAAACTCAGTCTCCGACGTCATCGACAGACGCGAGAAGCCGTGGCCCGCGAGCTGGACAACCAGGCCCTCCCCTTGACGCTGGATGCGCAGGTATTGGCCGTTCGCAAATCGGTAACGCCCAACGTACTTGTCGGGCTCCAGACGCGGTGGTGTTGCGGCGTGGTCATCGGACGACGCCGGCTCGCTGCCGGCCGGGGGAAAATCGGCGGCCAGATAAATATCCGAGATCGCGATCACCGCGCTCTGCGCGTCGATCGGGAGGGCATCACTGTTGGCGAATACCACCACCCCGAACTTTTGCCGCGGAAACCAGGCATCGAAGGTGTCGAAGCCGGCCCAGTAGCCCGAGCTGGTGACGAACGGAAGACCCTTGTAGCCGCCCTTGTCGGACACTGTAATACCGAATCCGTAACGATTCACGGTGCCGTGGTTGAGACGAGTCGGTGTCATCATCATCGCGATCGCACTGGGCCCGCCAACCTGCGCCGTACCCAGATTGGCGAGCCAACGCGCGAAATCCTCGACAGTGCTGAACACCGAGCTGGATCCGGGCGCGACGAGATTGTCGTCGATGGCGCGGAAGGTGTTATTCGAGCCCTGGCCGTACCCGAATGCGCGATTCGGGATGACTTCGTTCCTGTCCATGCGGATGTGGGTATCGTTCATCCCCAGCGGACGAAAGAGATGCTCCTCTGTCCAGGCAGCCAGTGACTGGCCAGTGACACGCTGCACGAGCTCGGCGAGGACGTTGTAGCCCGTATTCGAGTACTCGTATTCCGCGCCCGGCGTAAAATTCAGCGTTCGCTGGTTGAACGCCATCGTCAGGATCTGCATAAAGGAAATCGGGTCGTCGCTTCGCCAACCGCCGACGGACAACGTATGGTACCAGTCGCGCAAGCCACTGGTGTGATGAACGAGGTTGTCAATGGTGATCGGCTTCCCGAAGTCGGCAAGCTCCGGGATGTACTTCCGGATGTCGTCGCCGAGCTTGATGCGCCCTTCGGCGGCGAGAGTCGCGATGGCAAAGCCGGTGATCTGTTTCGATAACGAGGCCGTCTCGAACACCGTGCGCGGCGTCAGCGGGGTCTGGGATTCCAGGATCGCCATGCCGTATGCGCGCAGAAGCAGGATCTTGCCGTCTCGAACGACCGCGACGGCGAGCCCGGGCGAGCCGGGATTTCGCAATCGAGCGAACAGACTGTCGACGCGAGCGGCCCTCGCATCTGTTGCCGGCTGTGCCGCGGCAGAATGCGCAAAAGCGACGATCATGATGCCTGCGATAGTGACGCGCTGAAAGAGCATGGCCTGGGATAGTGACAAGTCGGGCCAACGCGCGGCTGCTACGTCGCGCGTTGGCAAAGCGGTCCCCTCATCTGACAACGTCCCGCGCGAGAGGGTTGAGGTTGAGTCCGCAACAGGTCTCGCTTCGGCACGATGTTTTCATACCGTGCGAGAAAAGGTCGGCTCGACATCTCGTGAACATGGCGGTTCGAAATCATGCAAAACGTTCAAGCTCCGGCCACGCTGATTTGCGCGGCCTGTATGCTTGTGGCTCCCGCGTCATGTGCGCGGCACGTGGATGAGACCGGCGGCTCGCTGACGCCTGCGGTCGGGAATTCTGCGATCGAATTTGCGCAGATCGACCAGGAAAAAGATCAGTTCGACTGCGACTCCACGCCGCGGGCAATTTGGCGCGTGCGACGCGATGTCAGCGCCGACAGCATTCGCGCCCGACTGGCGAACGACATCCACGTCTGGCGGCAGGGGAACGAGCTCACCTTCGCCACCGAGGAGAACGCGACCTCCGTCGAGCTGCAGGGCGGGTTGCAGTATCCAATGTCGCGCATCCGTGGCTCCAACCTCTGGGTGATTACTCTGCGGGTCGCCGGATTGGACAGCGCGGTTGTCTCCTATTTTTTCCTGCCGATCGGCCCCGACGTGCCAATCCGTAGCTACCGGCCAACCATCTGGCGCGGACCGCTCGCTCCTGTGGCAAGCCTGTCGTCGACCGTCCTGCACGGTCGAGTCATAGTCGATAGCGTGGCGGATCGCGCGCCGGCGCAGAGGCGTCCGATCGTCGTGTACATTCCCCCCGCGCCATCTCGACCCGAGGATGTCGTCTATCTGGGCGATGGCGCCTCGGTGCGATCGCTTGCGACGACGATCGATACGCTGATTGCAGCCGGCGTGATGCCCCCGGTCATGCTCGTCGGAATCGTTTCGGCCCCGCTGACACCGTCCGCTGCCAGCGGTCGCGACCCGAGAGCAGCGGAGTACCTATGGAACTACGTACCTGACAACAGCCGGTTCATTGCCCACGAGCGACTCTGGCTGGATGAAGTGATGCCGCTCGCCGAGACGAAATACGGCGCACCCAAAACGAGGCAGTCACGCGCGGTGTGGGGAATCTCCAACAGCGCGGCGTGGGCGATCGAGATGGGTCTCAGGCATCCTGATCTGGTCGGAAGCGTGCTCGCGTTTTCGCCGGGCGGGGAAGCTGGCCGGATAAATCCTGGCGCGTCATTCAAGCCGGCGGTGCGATTTTATTTGCTCGGCGGAACTCTCGAGCCGGATTTCAATCGCTCCGCTCGAATCTGGCGGGACACACTCAGTGGTCGCGGCGAAACGGTGCTGCTGCGCGAGCCAGTCGCCGGCCACGATTTCGGCGTGTGGCGGGATTACTTTCCGCGAGCTGTCGCCTGGGCGTTCGGCCGAGGCGCCGAGTAGCGCGTCGTTTGGTTCAAGGTGCTCTGCTCGCTGGCGCCGCGCCCGCGTCGTACGCGATCGCCAACCAGCCTACCAGCTCCTATTCACCACCGAAGACAAGAGCCCGTCCGCAGCAGGACCGGAGGCGAAAGCGATCTTCGAGGGACTGCAGAGGCGAACCCTCGACCGCTCGCTGTTCACATCGAACGCGAACTTCTACTTCGGCGATAAGGCATTAAGGGATTTTCAGTCGAGCCTCGACCCGCTCGGCACGCCGACCGCATTCGTCCAGACGCGCACCCGCTTCGTGGTGGGATGACGTACCGGAATTATAGGGTGACGTTCCCGAATCGGGTGATCAGGGTGGACCTCCGAGACGCCGGACGGGAAACTGGAGCAGTGTGAGGTGGCTCCTATTGGCTAAGTGATATAAAACCGACACCTCGGTGATAAGAAAATGGCATTTCCAAATTTCGCTCTCGTCCTACTTTGGGAGGCACCTGCGTTTGCCGCTGATCCGTTGACCTGCGGCCCCTTCTCATGGAGAACGAATGCGAAAGGTTTGGAGGTCCACAAGATGGTTCGCGGTAGGGCTTTCACTAGCATGCCACGAGGTTGACGCTCCCGCGACACACCTCAATGTGCCAAATAGTGCCCGCCTTTCCCAAGGCCCACCAAGCGATGTGACGTACTTGATGTCCTCCGCCGCCTTATCCTACCGAGAACTGACCGGCCACAACTTCCCGTACGATACCTGGATAGTCGTCCAGCCAAACGGACCACGATTTCAACTGACAGCGTATCCGCCTGCTAAACCGGAGACCCAAAGCGTCGGGGCTACGGGCGCTGCCGGCGGCCGGAACGGTTGTGACTTAAACGCAAGTGTCTCGTTCGGGAGCACGACAACCGGATTTGGGCCTTGCGGCGAGGGAGCCAAGTACGACACGGTTCTCGCGAAGGGACAGGGCTTCATTAGACAGGGTTCGATGCCGCTAGACTTTGCAACGGTCGACAACAGCGATTGCCCGCCCCACGTCTCAGGTACGTGCCACGAACAGGAGATAGTAGATCTCTCGTTTACCGTTTCTACAATCCCGGTTACCATCCGCCCCGTTAAATCGGTACCGAGAACCGTGTCTTTCGCTTCCGTGCAGTATGCTCAGGTGGCTTTTACTACTGGAGCCACTCCGGATACGTTGTTGATTGGTGGGGTACGTAGAGCCATGCCCATCACCACCACCTCGTGGGTCTATACGGCGGCTGACGGCACTCTCGATGGTAATATGTGCAACGGCGGCTTTCCGATCGTAACCTGCAGTCCTTATCTACACAAAAGCGGCCGTATGGTTGTAAAGGCTTTTGTCGGCGGATGGGAGCAGACGACTTCTGTCACTGTGCAATGTAAGGTCTCGCCTGACGACGCCGCGTTGAATGATTCGACGAGCGACTTTTCGGTGAGGAGCACAATGCTGGCCGCGCTCGACACAAGTAACGTCGACTCATTGCCCGGAGCTGGATACGACTTCATGAAAGGTAGAGGTTGGAAGCACGAGTCTGGTGGCCCGATCTTCAAGATGAACGACTCAACGCTTAAGGCATTTTTTCTACCATCCGCCGATAGCATTGGTACGGAGTGCCTGTATTCGCCCGACCTGCACCCGACTTTGCCAGCCGGTGCGGTGCGATTAACCGCGCTCTATCACACTCACGTTACGGATTACAATAAGCCTGTTTTCGGCTGTCCGGATCAGAATGGGCAACGAATGGCCCAGAGTCCCGCGGATACTCTCCCAACAGCAAACCCCAGGCTTCCCTATGCCCTGTCGCGCATGGGGAAAAACGGCGGGGGAAGCGATAAGGATTGGGATGCCGCCGATAGTGCGGGTGTACCCATTTACGTCGTGGAGAAGGGAGGGAAAGTCTGGAGGCTTGATCCCGGCACGGCAAAGAATGCTCGATCGAACAATCCCAACCACTGGCAGGCCCTTGGTGGCAAGTGCCAGTGGGTCAAGTAACCTCAATTAACCTTCCCCTCCATGGACTAGGCATGAGAATTCGTCGCTCGCTTTTTATTCTATCCATCTGCCTTCCCGTAGTCGCTAATAGCCAAGTTGTGTGCCGGCCTGCGGATGACTTAAGTGCAAACTTGATTCAGCAACTGTCGGACATGCTGACGACCGGCGATTCACTTCGGATGTCATTGACGGTGCCCGTTGTGCCCGCTTCACAAGTGACGCTTGTCACTAACGAAGCTACATGTAGCCGAGCTCGGGAAGTTCAGGATTCGGTGATTGCTTCGAGCAACTCCAGCTACTTACCGCCTTACCCCTCGCGGCCGCTCTATGTCGTCAGTGTGGGGACGTATTACGCCTCGTTGGACAGAACTAACAGTGAGGCAGAGTGGAGGTCGGTTTACTTCTGGGACGACCATTGGCGCTTCCTCGGCTTCTTCTTGTACTGAGATACGCGACATGAAACGTCGACTCTGCGGCTCGTTCAGCTGGACGTTAATGTGCCCATTGCTTATCGCTCTCGCGATATTCGGGTGTGCGGCCACCAGTGCCGCACCGTCAGGTAGTCCCCCGCTGCCCATGATCGCTTTGGATTCTTTGGGAACGGATTCTTCTGGAGTCCGACTCGGCGCATTGATAGGTACGGTTCAGGACTCGTCATCCCAACGAGCTCTGGGTGGAGCGGAGGTGTTGCTGCGAATTCCGAGGGGGAGCGTTGCATACTATTCCGTTTCCACCGACGGCGGTACGTACGTCGTCCGAGACGTCAAAGCTGGTGAGTACGACGTTCTCGTCCGAAAAGTCGGCTACCACCCATACACAGCTCGCCACGTCTTCTCGCCACAAACAATCGACACTTTGCGGGTCCTTCTGCGGGCCAGTTATTGAACGCGAGTGATCTGGGCGTCCACTAGAATAAACTTCTCGCGCTCGCTGCTCTTTACTATTAGCGGTCGCCAAATGATCGACGTGGGTGCGGCGATCTCGCCAAATGGAGCGGGCCGCTGGGCTATCGCTTAGCCCCTGCAGGAGTGAGCGTCAACTCCCACGTCTGCGAAACGAGATCGTGCCCAAAGCTGTGGTGCTTCTCTTCCTCAAGCAGCCTGAATCCCTTCGCCTCGTAGATTCTGCGCGCGGAGTGGAGCACGTCGTTGGTCCATAACACGATCTTGCCATAGCCGGCGGCCCGCGCGAAGTCGATGCACTCATCGACCAGGCGAGCGCCGAGGCCGAGCCCGCGCGCCGAGGGCTCGACATAGAGGAGACGCAGCTGCGCGACGGGTCCGACTTGGCGACGCAGAAGACCGCTCCCACTATCTCTCCGTTCCTCTCCGCAACCCAGCACCGCTCGCACTCGGGGTTCTCGTTCTGGATGAATCGCGCACAGATCTCGGCCACGAGCGCCTCGAAGTGCTCGTCCCAGCCGTACTCCTCGAAGTAGAGAATTCCCTGGCGATGGATGATCCAGCCGATGTCGCCGGGGCGGTGCGATCGCAGGGTGTATGGAGCTGCGCTGCTCATCGGCTCTGACCTGCTGCGAAACTATAGAATCCCATTGAGAGTCCGGGCAGGTCGTTCCGGTGGGCTGGCGAAGCTTGGCGCTAGCTCCGTTGAGCGGCCGCGGTTCGCGCCACCGTTGCAAACGCGAGAAAGTAGCGGCTCAGTCCTTCCGCCGAGCCCGCAGGAACGTCGTCACTGAAAAAGAGTCTGCAGAATTCTTCTCGCGCCCGGAGAACCTCGCGCCGACGGGCGAGATTCCAGCGTCGGTCGCCGGCCGTCAGGTCGAATAGCTCGAGCGCCCGTGTGAGTGCGGCATCGAACCGCGATTGCTTGCCGGCCTCATGCGCCCGAATGGCGCGCTCGACCTCACTCCCGATGTGCGCGAGCTGATGTACGATGGGCAGTTGGTGCCACCGTTCTGCTGCACTTGCCGACATTGCAGTCGGCGCGCTCAATTCGGCGGTCGGCGCCTCGACCAACGCGGCGACGAGGGACCGAGGCTCGGCGCGTGAGATGTGATCGCGGACAATGCGAGGCTCGGCGGATTCCACAGCATCAAAGATAGCCACGTTGATAAGATGCGAAGGGGACCTGCAGGCTCGATCTACAAATTGGGTATGGTGTCGCGGACCGTGTCTGTAGCTGGATGCCTGGGGCGCTCGCCTTCCTGTCCATCCCGACGCACCGAGTCACTCTCGCGTACTTGCGCTCCGACGTTGGCCGAGTCAGTCGTTGGGACCGCTGATTCCTGCGGGTCCGCTGGCGCGACGTCGATGGGCGCCTGCACGCCGGTGCTCGCGGTGTCAGGATCGCCATAGTCGTCGGGGGGAACTGCTGTTGCTCGCGCTGCAGCGCGAGCCTGCACGATTCGCGATCGATATCGCTGGATGAATTGAACGTTCTCGGCCGGGACATTTAACCCGCTTGCCGGCTGGCCTGATTCGGCTTCCATCGCCTGGGCCAGGGCGATGGTCTCGAGCACGAAATCCCTGACCGAGAGGCCAGTCCGCTCGATCGCGGTTCTCGCGCGCGGGCTCGACTCCAGAGTCGCGACTGCGTTGTCGATTGGATTGCCGCCGCCCGCCGGCGCCACTGCAAAAGCGGAGCGGGGAAGCGCTTCGAGGAAGCGCTGCGCCCGCTCCCACTGCTCGTAGTTCTCGTCGGTCAGCCGAAAATCGACCGGCGTCGCCAGTGCCTCGCGCGCCGCCGGCGACGACACGTCGAACAGCAGCGACGCGACCTGGTTGTCGGTGGAGTGGCTGGCCTTCCTGCAACCGGCCACGCTGAGCACGATCAGCGCGGCCACGGCGCTTGCCGAGCGGAATGATGAGTGGGTCATGGTGTCCTCACCCCCGATCCGGCGAATTGTGGGCCAGCGTTTCTGCCCCCATCGGTCCGAGCCGCCCAACGCTTTCTCGACAACCGGTGTCAAAGTCTTTCGACACGCTGCACTACGGATATAGCCATTGACAATATAGCCACGGCGGATATAGTAACGGCCATGCCATATACCCAGACCAACGTCGACGCGCTGCTGCCGCTGCCGGCCGCGACGTTCCACATCCTCCTCGCCCTCGCCAAAGAGGACCGCCACGGCTACGCCGTCATCCAGGACGTCGAGCAGCGGACCGGCGGCGAGATCAGGCTCAGCGCCGGCACCCTCTATCGCTCCATCCAGCGCATGCTCGAGCAGGGTCTGCTGCGCGAGACCCGCGATCGACCCGCTCCCGAGCTCGACGACGAGCGCCGGCGCTACTACCGCATCACTCCCTTCGGCGAAGCCGTCGCCCGCGCCGAAGCGAGACGGATGGCCGAGCTCGTAAAAATGGCGCGCGCACAGGGGCTCGTTCTCGGTAAAGTCTGATGCGATTCTACTCGGCCCTCCTCTACCTCTATCCAGCGTCGTTCCGCGCCGAGTACGGCGACGAAATGCGCTCGATCGTCGCGGCGCGTCGGCG
Organism: Gemmatimonadaceae bacterium; assembly: GCA_035249045.1. GTDB lineage: Bacteria > Gemmatimonadota > Gemmatimonadetes > Gemmatimonadales > Gemmatimonadaceae > UBA4720. Next base: position 12,449 of record DATFGW010000150.1, read on the forward strand.
GGAGACGCGCGGCGCGATCGCCCGGCTGCTGCTCTGGATCGACACCACCCTCGAGGTCGTCGGCAACGCGATCGCCGTGCACTGGGACATCCTCAGCCAGGACCTGCGCTTCACCGCGCGCACCATGGCCCGCTCGCCCGGCTTCGCCCTGACCGCCGTTCTCGTTACCGCGCTCGGCATCGGCGCCAATACCGCCGCGTTCTCCGTCGCCGACTTCGTGATGCTCAAGAAGCTTCCCTACGCCGATCCCGATCGACTGGTCAAGCTGTGGGAGGCTCCATCCGGCGGTACCAACCAGGTCTCCGCGCCGATATACCGCGAGTGGAAGACCGCGACTTCGTTCGAGGCGATGGGAGCCTATCACGGCGCCGCCGCCACGCTACTCGGCCGCGGGGATCCGCAGCGAATCGGAGGCACCGCCGTGACTCCAGAGCTGCTGCCCATCCTCGGGGTGCGGCCGATGCTGGGACGGCTGTTCAACGCCTCCGAAGCCACCGAGGGCAACAGCGGACCGGTCGTCCTCAGCTACCAGGTGTGGGACGAGCAGTTCGGCCGCGATCCCGGAATCGTCGGACGCCCGATCGTGCTCGACGGGACGCCGCGCGTCGTGATCGGGGTGATGCCGAGCGACTTTCACTTCCCGACGCGCGAAGTCGCCTTCTGGACGCTGATGGGCGTCGACGAGCTGCGGGAAGACGACGTCGGAAATACCTGGTGGGAAGTTCTGGGCAAGCTCCGCCCCGGCGTCAGCCGCGAGCAAGCCTCCGCCGAGATGGATCTCATCGCCAAGCGAATCCAGCAGAAGTATCCGAACGAGATGGAAGACGTCGGCGTGTTCGTCAATCCGCTGCGCGCCGACTTCTCGAGCCAGTCGCGGCTGCTCGTGCTCGCGCTTTCCGGCGCAGCCGCGTGCGTGCTGCTCATCGCGTGCGCCAACCTGGCAAACCTTCTGCTCGCCCGCGGTTTGACGCGGCGAAAGGAGATTCTGGTGCGCACCGCCCTGGGCGCGGGACGGGAGCGCCTCGTGCGCCAATCGATGACCGAAAGCCTCGTTCTTGCCGCGCTCGGTGGCGCGCTCGGTGTCGCGATAGCGTACGCGGCGCTGCCACTGCTCACCAGACTCGTTCCAACGACGCTGCCGGTCTCGGATTCACCGTCGATAGATCCGCGGGTTCTGATCTTCGCCGCGTTGCTCACCGCGTTGACGGGGCTCGCTTTCGGAGCGCTCCCGGCCTGGAGGTCGGCGGCGCGTCTCGATCTGGCCGGCCTGCACGATGGCGCGCGATCGGGAGGCGGCCGGCGCGAGTGGGCGCGATCGGCGCTCGTAATCGCCGAAGTGATGGCGTCGGTAGTGCTGCTCATCTCGGCCGGACTCCTGATGCGCGCTTTGCTGCGAATCGAGAATGTCGATCCAGGTTTTAGAGCTGAGCGCGTGCTGACGATGCGCACCCCGCTGACGACGGCCCAGTACGATACGGCCGCGCATCGCAATCCGTTCTATCAAAACGTTCTGGAAGGAGTACGCCGGATACCGGGCGTCACGAGCGCCGCGTACATCACTTCCGTACCGATTGCGCTGCAGGGCGGCGTCTGGTCGGTTTACCCCGAAGGGCAGGCGATCACCCGGGGCCGGGCACAGACGGCGACCAGCCGCTTCGTGACGCCGCAATATTTCGAGACGCTGGGCATCCCGTTGCGGCGCGGGCGCGACGTCAGCGACACCGACGATCCCGGTCAGCCACGGGTTGCGGTAGTGAGCGAATCCTTCGCCAAACGGTATTGGCCGGACGAGGACCCGATCGGCAGGCGATTCGGATTTCCGGACACGGTGATGAGCACGGTCGTCGGCGTCGTCGGCGATGTGCGGATGCGCGGACCGGACCGGGCCAGCGAGCCACAGGTGTATCTCGCGTACAAGCAGATCGAGGATGACCAGGACGTGTATCGCCCCAAGGATCTCGTAATTCGCTCGTCGATCCCGCCGGCGACGCTGGTGCCGGCCGTCCGCCGCATTGTACGACAGGCCGACCCGCAGCTGGCGATCACGAACATCAAAACGATGTCAGCCATCGTCTCCGAGGTTACGGCGGCGAGATCAGTGCAGGTGCGGGTGTTGGTGGCCTTCGCCGTGATCGCGTTTCTGCTGGCGGCGATCGGGATTCACGGCTTGCTCACGTTTACGGTCTCCAGCCGGCGCCACGAGATCGGCGTTCGCATCGCGCTCGGCGCGCAGCGAAATCAGATCGTGCGGCTGATAATGCGGCAGGGATTCGTCCTCGCCGCGCTCGGCGTGGTGCCGGGTATGCTGATCGCGTACGCGGCAGGACGCGGAATGCGCGCACTGCTGGCCGGTGTCGAGCCGGCCGATGCGGTTACCTTCATCGCGGCGGGCGCGCTCTGCCTGGTGATGGCTCTGATCGGGAGTCTGGTGCCGACGCTTCGCGCCGCGCGGGTGGATCCGGCGATTGCATTTCGCGCCGATACGTAAGCAGTCGAGATGGACATCCCACGCGCTCCCCGCAGCAAGAGGCGCCGCTATGTAGCCGGCGGTGTGCTCGTGATTTTCATCGCGCTCGCGACCGTGGGCGTGAGTAAGCTCAAGCCGGCGGAGCAATCGGTCGAGCGCATGACGCTCGTCATCGACTCGGTGCGGCGCGGCGACATGGTGCGTGAAGTACGCGGGCCGGGGACGCTGGTGCCCGAGCAGATTCGCTGGATATCGGCGGTGACCTCGGCGCGGGTGGAGCGGATCGTCGCGGTGCCGGGGCAACCGGTGACGCCGAGCACCGTGCTCCTGGAGATGTCGAATCCCGACGTCCAGATCGAAGCGCTCGAGGCCGAGCAGGCGCTGAGCGAAGCGCAGTCGCGGTACGCCGAGCTGCGGGTGCAGCTGGAGGGATCGCGGCTGTCGCAGGAAGGTGCGGTCGCGACGATCAAGAACCAGAGCGTGAGCGCGACGCAGATGCGGGTGGCGGCAGATACTCTTTTCGCCCAGAAGCTGATCTCGCGCTTCGAGTACAACAACGCACGTGCAAGCGCCGAGGAGACTGATACAAGGCTGCGCGTCGAGCAGGAGCGGCTGCGGTTGATCAGCCAGAACGTGCAGCAGCAGCTCGATGCGCAGCGTCGGCAGATCGAGCGGCTGCAGGCGATCGCGGCGTTTCAGAGAAATCGCGTCCAGACCATGGTTGTGCGCGCCGGCGAGCAGGGTGTGCTGCAGGAGCTGCCGGTGCAGCCCGGGCAGTGGGTGAACGCGGGCGCGACGATCGGCAAAGTCGTGCAGCCAGGAAAGCTGAAGGCGGTGCTGCGGATCGGCGAGATACTGGCCAAGGACGTCGCGATCGGGCAGCCGGCGCTGGTGGATACGCGAAACGGAATCGTGAAGGGTCACGTGTCACGAATGGATCTGGCGTCGCAAGGCGGCACGGTGACGATCGATGTGTCGTTCGACGCGCCGTTGCCGGCGGGGGCGCGTCCCGATCTCAACGTCGACGGGACGATCCAGCTGGAGCGGCTGAAGAACATCGTTTTCACAGGGCGGCCGACGGTGGCGCAGGAGAACGGGGTGGTGCCGATGTTTCGGCTGGATCCCGACGGCAATGGAGCGAGCAGAGTCCGAGTGAGGCTCGGCAGGGTTTCGGCCAACTCGGTCGAGATCGTCCAGGGGCTGGTGCCGGGGGACAGAGTGATTCTGTCCGACGTGTCGCTGCCCGACAACACCGAGCGAATTCGAATCAGGTAGGAGTTACGGGAGATCAATGATGACAAGGAATGGCGAAGCCCTGATCCGCCTCGAGGGGATCACGAAGGTCTATTACACCGACGAGCTCGAGACCCACGCGCTGTCGAACATCGATCTGGAGATCGCCGACGGCGAGTACGTGTCGATCGCGGGGCCGTCTGGCTCGGGGAAGACGACGCTGCTCTCGATATTGGGGCTGATCGACAGCCCAACTTCGGGAGAGTACACGCTTGGCGGCGAGGCGGTGGCGAACCTTTCCCCCGCCGATCGCGCGCGGGTCCGGAACCGTCAGATCGGATTCATCTTCCAGTCGTTCAATCTGATCGGCGACCTGACGGTCGCCGAGAACGTGGAGCTGCCGCTCACTTATCGCGGGATGACGGCGGAGGAGCGGAAGTCGAGGGTGCAGCAATCGCTGGAGCGCGTAAAGATCGCGCATCGCGGGAACCACTATCCGTCGCAGCTCTCGGGCGGGCAGCAGCAGCGCGTGGCGGTGGCGCGCGCCGTGGCCGGCGATCCGGCGATCCTGCTCGCCGACGAGCCGACAGGAAATCTCGACTCGCACAACAGCGAAGCGGTGATGGATCTACTCGCCGAGCTGCACGCGGGCGGCGCCACGATCTGCATCGTCACTCATGATGCGCGCTACGCGCGTCATGCCGATCGACTGGTGCAGCTCTTTGACGGGCGATTGACTGGAGAGGAGGTGGCGGTCGCCGGCTGATTCGTCGGCAATGCTCTGGATCAGTCGGGCCCAGCGATAAAGCACCTAAGTGAGTCAGGAGCGAGCTGGATAAACCTCCCGCTCAACGTGTCTACGGCCCACGCGAAACGCGGATGGCTACGTCGTTCATAGACGCTATCGCGGAGGATGGCCACAATCTGTTTGGCGTTCTGCTCGCGCAAGCAGCCAAGGGTGAAATGGTCGGCCGACGTGAGACCGCTTACGCCGACACTGTCGGCAACTGCTGACCGACCAGCCGAATCGGCCGAGAGAAGAATGTCGATTCGACCAGAGCTCGTCTGCCTGGCCGCGATGGTGAACCGACTCTTGTAGCTGTTCTCGGGCTCGTCGGGATCGCGGCCCATGTTCCACGACAATTGGTAGGTAATCGAGTCAGTCGAGGGCGGAGTAGCTACCGGCGTCGCCGCGGTCACCGACGTGTCCGTGCTGTTACCGGCGCTCTCTCGTTTGCTGCACGCCAAGCTGAGAAGGAGAATCAGTGGCGAGTAGAACGCTGCAGTGATGCGCATCAGGTTAGAGGTCGCAGTCCGTCTGGCCGCCGTCTCACGGCAGGGACCGTACCGCTCGAGCTTATCACGGACGCCGACCCGCCTTGCGCAGCACGTCTTCTACGAAGCCAGTCTTGGCCTCGATGTACGATTCGCGGTCGCGCGGATATCGCTCGGCGAGCGCTTGCTTGAGCGCGCCGTATGCAGCGGCGGTGTCGCGGTGGGTGCGGAGGTAATCGCGAAACGCGAGATGATCGCGCCAGAATTCGCTGGCAATCATCGTCAGGTGCACGTGGTACTGCCGCGGCTCGCCACGACGGAAGAAGTGGCGACCCGGAATTCCCTGTTCGCCGCGGTATTGATATTCAGCGCTCTGGAGCGCGTCGATCGCGCGCTGTAACGTCCTGGTGTCGCTCGCGCCGGCGAGAATATCGAGAATGGGCTTGGCACATACGCCCGGGATCGAGGTGCTCCCAGTATGCTCGATCTTCAGGTCGATACCGGCGCGACCCACCGCCGCCTCGATGCGACTCCGCTCGACGATGAAGAGCCGGAGCCACGCCGGATTGTAGGGGACCAGCCGCACCACCCCCGACTCGAGTCCAAGCGGAACTTCCAGATCGCGTGGGGCGGGGACGCGGGCAGGGGCAGGCGCGGGGTTGGCCATCACTTTGCGGACAGTGTGCTGCGTGAATTCTGAGGAATTGCGTGACGACCTCATTACGCAGCGAGGGGAATCATGTTTCAAGCGATCGCATTTCGATTTGCTCTGGTATCCGTCTGCGTTATGTCATCGTTCTCGGCGGGAGCTGGCGACGCAGGCTCACATGAGTCCGCGCCGGTCGTCGCCCCTCCGGATACGCTTACAAGCATCGAGCGGGTCAGAATCCTCGAGGGAGCAATGGGGTTTCGACGGATGATCTTTGCGACCGATACGACGATCCGCCTCGACTACTGCAGCGTCGCGCGCGCGCTCGGACCCGAGTTCCAATCCGTGATAGCGAGCGAGGTTCGCCGGCTGATCACCGAGCGGAAGCAGCCGTGCAACGGCGCGGAACCCCGCTACTCTCCATTCTCACTGATCGTGCGCGGCATTCGCGGGGAAGGCAAAGAAGCAGTAGTCACGATCAGCTATCAAAATTGGGGTTACCTGCACGAAGAAGACTTCGAGGTCAGAAAAGCGTCGAGCCGGCCCGACGGCGCGTGGGCGGGTATCGAAATGCGAGTGTACAATGCGGCCATCGCCGACTGGGCCGAGCTCGGCTGTCCGCGTCGGTGGCAAAAGGGTCTGGACGATCGAAACGATGGATGCCAAACTCCAGCATTATCAGGTCGGCCCTATCGGATAGGAGACGGATTCATGTACGTGGAGAAATCAACGGATGTGGTCGCCGAAGCCGGGCGACGGGCTGCGTCACTCGCCGATGAAGTCACCAGCGCTCTCCAGCAGGAGCGCCCCAACGAGTGGCTCGAGGAAGTTCTAGCGTCAGCGCTGCTCGAGATGATGCGACTCGAGCGCGACAAGTGCGCGATGATCGCCGAGCACCGCGCCGACCTGTGGGAAGCGGCCGTCGAGCGCTACGCCAATGGGCAGACGGCAGACGAAGCGGTCAAGGAAGCCCGGGAGCGCCACAAGGAAGCGGTCACGATCGCGGACGCGATTCGGTTTGATCACGCAACCAACAACGGATAGTCTCGGCCCAAACCCCTAGGCCAGAAAAAGAAAAACGGAGCGTCTCTCGACGCTCCGTTTTTCTCAGACTAGAGAAGCCTGATCAGGTGCAGGTGATCACACCGTTGGTCATGTCGCAAACCTTGGCGGTCTGCGTATGGGTCGCGGTCGCGCTCCACGAAGGCGGCGGGCCGGCAACACCAGTCACGACAACCGTGACGTTCTGCGAGGGGCTAAAGCCCTGGAGAGGAGCCGCAGCGGTCGCGGTTCCCGAGAAGTAAGCACCACCGTTGTCGGCAGCGTACTGCTCTTCGTAGGTCGCCATGTTGCGAAGGTCAGACTTCATCGCAGCAAGGTATGCCTTCTCCTTGGTGTTCGCGAACTTCGGAATCGCGATCGCGGCAAGAATGCCGATGATGACGACCACGATCAGAAGCTCAATGAGGGTAAAACCCTTTTTGTTGCTCATTTAAGACTCTCCTGAAACGTTGGGAAATCGC
>DATFGW010000151.1:0-27812 GCA_035249045.1 Gemmatimonadaceae bacterium
GACTACACCTACTCCATCACCGGACAGCTGCAGAAGACTTTCTTCGACAACTTCCAGGGATCGCTCGCCTACAGCTACATGCAGGTGCGTGACGTCGCGGCTACCACGAGCAGCACCCAAGGCTCGAACTATCGCTATCAGCGCGACGTGAGCGGGTTCCTCGAGGATCGCAGCCTCACCCGCGGCAAGGAAGACATGCCGCACCGCATCGTGGCTACCGGCACCTGGAGACTCAAGACCCTGACCGATTTCTCGGTCGTGTACGTCGGCAACTCCGGTGCGCCGTTCGACTACGTCTATGCGGCGGGCGGCGGATCTGGCTCCGGTGATGCCAATGCCGACGGCCAGACCCAGAACGATCTCGTATACGTGCCGAAGGATGCGCATGATCCGAACGAGATTCTGTTCAAGGGATTCGACGCCGCCCCGGGCTCCGCGGCGCAAGTCGAGGCGGCGGCGGAAGCCGACGCGTTCGATCGCTACATCGATCGCGTGCCGTGCCTGAGAAAGAGCCGCGGCAAGCTCCTGAGCCGCAATGCCTGCCGCAACCCGTGGCAGAACGACGTAGATGTCAGCATCGGCCAGTCACTCCAGGCGTTCGGGCAGCAGAACCTGCAGCTCCGACTGGACGTGATCAACTTCCTCAACCTGCTCAACCCGAGATGGGGCGCGCAGAATTTCTCGGATCAGAACAACACCTGCGGTCCGATCTGCAGCGCGACCACTCTGCTCAGCCACACCGGCAACTTCACCACCGGTCGCACCCAGCAGACCATCCAGGGTATCTACACTTTCAACAAGAACATGAAGCCGTGGAACGCGGACAATGCATCGTCCAACTACCGCATGCAGCTCTCGATGCGCTACAGCTTCTAGGACCGGCGACCGATTTCAGCGATCGCCAGATTCAGATCGTAAAAATGCCGGCGGGATTACTCCCGCCGGCATTTTTCTATCCCGTCAACAAGTTCCCATGCTGAGTTTTACGACGTGACTGCCATCGAGCTCTCGAGCTACGCCGGACTCACGGCGATGACGTTGCTCACCCTCAACATCCTGATCGGGCTCGTAATGTCGGTGAAGTACAATCCGGTCAGGAACTGGCCGCACCGCCGCATCAACACCTTCAAGATTCACAACTGGACCGGCTACATCGCGCTCGCTGTCGCGACCCTCCATCCGCTGATCATTCTCTTCTCATCGACGGCGAAATTCCGACTGATCGACATCATCTATCCGATCAACGCACCGAAACAGCCGTGGATCAATGTCTTCGGCGCCATCGCGCTTTACTCGCTCTGCTTCGTGGTGGTGACGTCCTACTTCCGACTCGAGCTCGGTCGGAAAACCTGGAAGAAGCTCCACTTCACTGCCTATGCGACGGCCCTCTGCTTCTACATCCACGGCATTCTCACCGACCCGAATCTCAAGGACAATCCAGTCGATTTTCTGGACGCCGAGAAGGTCTACGTGGAGCTGTGCGCACTGATCGTGCTGGTGGCCATCGTCCTGCGGGTCCGTTGGCAAATGAAGCAGCCACCGCCGAGAGTGCACCGTCCAAAACAGGCACCCGTCCATAGGCTACTGAAGACGACCAGCTAATGGCTTCGGGCGGAGCAGCTCGCGGCTCTGAGCTCGGTTTGATTAATAACAGCTCGGAGTCGCCAGCCGGCCCGCAGACAGCCGCTGGCTGGTATCCTTCAGTAGCGCTTTTCGTGCAGCTCCTGCACTCGAACGCTCAAAAAATCTTAACGTTGATATATCGTTTGGGATTCTTCTTGATGTCCGCAATCAACGAATCCATCCGCTGCAATAGCGCGCGAACGTCGTTGTAAGCCCCCGGATCGTTCAGCAGCTTCGCCACCGACCCCGGCCCGCTGTCCACCTTCGCCAGTATCGCGTCAAGCTTCCCCGACGTCTCCTTCAGCTCCGCGCTCATCTCCGCCATGTTCGCGCTCGCCGTCCGGAAATTGGCGATCGTCGAATCCACCTTCACGGGATCGATCGCGCCCGTCGCGCTTCGGAGCGACGCCATCGTCGCGCTGAGCTGCCGTGACTGCTCCGCCGCGATCGACGCGAACTCGTTCACCAGGCGATTCGTCGCGCCGATGGTGTTGCGCAGATCACGGATTCCACCCGTTGCGACCATCTCATGCTCCAGCGCCGTCGTCACTGAATTGACGGAGCGCATCACCGAGTCTGCTTTGCTCGTGAGATCCGCAATGCCCGGCGTCGACGGCCCGATCGGCACGGTGTCGCCGGGCTGAAAGGAGCGCGCATCGGGCTTGGACGGCGTCAGCGCGATCGCCATGTCCCCAAAGATTCCATTCGGCACCACCGTCGCGCGACTGGTGCGCGGCACCTGGTAATTCTTCTGGATCCGGAGCGTCGTCACCAGCGTTCCGTCCTGGTGTAGATCGACTTCGTCCACGTAGCCCGCGCTCACGCCGACCAAGAGCACCGGCTGTCCCTGCTTGAGCCCCGCCCCCCACGGGAATTTCGCGTACAGCGGATAGCCCTTCGACAGCCCGCCGCGCGCCAGCCACAGCGATCCCAGGACCGTCAGAACTATCGCAACTGTAACGACCAGACCTACGAGTACTTCGTCTCTTGTCTTCATGCCTGGAGGTATGGGGCCAGCAGGAGCGCGGTGAGCGCATCCAGCACCAGAATGGCGACCGACGTCACGACCACTGCCTGCGCGGTGCTCCGTCCAACGCCCTCGGCGCCGACGTTCGCGGTGTAGCCTTCGTAGGAGCAGAAGAAGGCGATCGCGCCCCCGAATATAGTCGCCTTGATGATGCTATACACTATCTGGAACGGCGTGAACGAAAGCCGGAGACCCGCGGTGAAGTCTGCGCTCGAGACGTCGGTCGCAGTTACAGCCGTCAGCATCGCCGTACCAACGCCGACGGAATTTGCGATCACCGTCAGCACCGGCAGCATCACCAGCGCCGCGAGTACTCTTGGCACCACCAGATACGCGATCGGATCGTAGGCGAGCGTCTCCAGCGCGTCGATCTGCTCCGTCACCCGCATCGTTCCGATCTCCGCGGTGATGCGCGCGCCCACCCGCCCCGTCAGCACCAGTCCGGTTAGCAAAGGCCCGAGCTCGAGGATGATCGACTGCCTGGAGATGAGTCCCACGACCGACAGCTGCACTCCGCCGAACAGCTGATACCGGGTCTGAAACGCCGTGACCGCGCCGATGAATGCTGCGACGATCGCCGCCAACGGCACCGAATCGACGCCGATGTTCCGCATCTGTCGGATCGTCTCGCCGCCATAGGTTCGGAAATCGGGAAGCGCGCGGCCGATGTCGCGCAGGAAGTACGTCCACGCTCCGACTTTCCGGAATGGACGCAGCGGATCCCTGATCAAGTTCTGACGCGCGCGAAGAGGATGGCTCCCACTATCCCGAATATGATGCTCGGCAGCCACGCTGCCAGGTCCGCCGGGATGAATCCTTTCCCGCCGATGCCTTTCGTGAGCTGAATCAGCATCAGAAAAATCACCGTCGTCGCCAGACTGAGCCCCACGCCGTACGCGGCACCGCCACGCTGGGTGCTCGTCGCGAGGGGCGCGCCGAACAACAGGATCACAATGCACGTGATCGGAATCGCGATCTTGAGCATCCGCTCGACCCTCAGCTCGTTGACCTCGGCGCCCGACCGTTCCATCGACGTGATGAACCTACCCAGCTCGCGAAAGCCCATGTCGGCCGGAGCCTTTTGCGTCAGTGTCAGCTGCTTCGGCGCTTCGGTGAAGTGTCGATCGATCAGTGAATCGAAGCTGATGGTGATGTTGTGAAGACTGTCGGGGATGATGTGCATCGCACCCTTGCCGAGCACCCAGCCGCGGCTCGCGTTGTACCGTGCGTTGTTGGCGCTGATCAGGTAGGACGGATAGTCAGGGCCGTTTCCCTTCCGCTCGATCACCATTCCCTCGATCGAGGGCGCCATTAGGTGCAGCGCGCCGACCTTGTAAACCCGGCCGCGATCGGCGGCATAGGCGAAGTTGTAGCGGTCGTTGCTGATGGTGACGCGATTTCCCTGCAGGATCTCCATCCGCTTTTTGTTGGTGATCGGCGCGAGCTCGCCAAGTGCGAGACCGAGCACCGTCGCAATCAGCGCGCCTGCGAAGATTGGCGCGATGAACCTGTAGAAGCTGATGCCCGATGCCTTCGCCGCCGTAATCTCCGAGTGCCGCGTCAACGCGCCGATCGCGAACACCGTCGCGAACAGCACCGCCGCCGGCAGCACCATGAACATCGAGTCGGGCAGCCAGTACAGGTAGCTGAGCGCGATCCGGCCACCCGAGAGGTGCTGCCCGAGGTATTTGTCGAGATTGTCGGTGAGATCGATGATGTTGACCAGGATCGGAAATCCGATCGCGGTCGTGACGAAGATCTTCCAGAACTCGACGAAAACGTAGCGGTCCAGCGCCCGCACGACTTTGCTCAAGTCGCGAGGCCTTCGCGGCGGACACGCCGATTCTTCCAGCCCGTCTTGGTCCGGATCCAGCCTTTGATCGCCCCGATCATCTCCTTGGCGTCGCCGCCGCGCGCCGTGCTCGTCTCCTTGCCCAGTTTGGTCATCATCCACAGCGCGATGATCGCGAAGAGCACATTCGCCATCCACATTGACACCACCGCAGGCATCATCCCGCGCTTGGCGATCGATTCGCCGGCGATCAGGCAGACATAGTACAGAGCGAAAACGAACAGGCTGACGCCGATGGTGAGCCCCACTCCGCCGCGGGGAAACCGCAGCGCGATCGGCGCGCCGAGCAACACGAAGACGAAGCACGCCACGGCGAGCGCGAATTTCTTGTGGATCTCGACTCCGTAGGAATTCATCAATTGCGCGCTGTCCACGAGGCGGATCCGCACCGCCTCGAGCTGCGACAGTTTCGTCGCATCTATCATCTGCCCCGGCACCGGTGGAAGCGCGGCTCTGGGGGTCGATCCGGTCGACGAAGCCGTCGTCGCGGTTGAAGACGCCGTCGAGGACGCAGTCGAGGACGCCGCCGGCTTCGATGACGCGGTCGTGGATGCGGGCAGCCGAGGACGGCCGATGGTTACGCCCTGCGCATGCGCCTTTTCGGGGAGGACTTTCGGCGCGATCCACGCCAGCGCCTTGCAGTACAACCGGCCGAGGCCGATGTCCCACGGCGCGTCGACGTTCACGTTCTGCATTTGTTTGGGCAGCTTCGTTTTCGTTGCCGTGAGCTCGGCCATCGCTCCGCGAAAGGATTTCTCGGCTGACTCGTGGTCCTTCCGCGCGCGGTCCTGCGCCTCCTGCATCTCGCACACCGTCATCTCGCGGTCACTCTTGTAGGAATCAGAGGTGGTCTTCTGGAACTGATTTCCGACGCCGCGGACTCTGATGAGATCCGTAACGAAGTAGAGTCGTTGCAGCTCGTCGGGGTTGGTGGTGGGAACATCCTCCATGTTCCCGTCGTAGAGAGTGAGCTCGAGATCGGTGAGTCCCTTGCTCAGGTTCATGTTGCCGCTGTCGGCGTAAATGGTTCGCCGCCGGGTCGGGTCCGACATGTCGTAGATGGTCACCTCGCGCATGAGGTTCGTTGCTTCGTCGATGTGGCCGGCGCGGAGGTAGAATTTGCCCGGACTGACTTCGTTGATCACCTGCTCGCGCAATCCGAAGGTCGGCTTTTTCTGCGCGATGTCGCGCTGCAGCACGGCGAGCCGGTGATTCGATCGCGGAAGCACCTGATCGTTGAAGCCGATCATTACCATCGTAACACCCAACGCCGCCCACAGAACGGGCTTGAGCACGCTCACCAGGCTGACGCCGCTCGCCTTGAGCGCCGTAATCTCGTTTTCCGCGGCCAGCCGGCTGAACGCGTAGAGGGTTGCGACCAGCACCGCCATCGGCAGCGTCAACGCCACGGTCAGTGGAATCGACAGTCCAAAGAACTCCGCGATCACGAAGGACGGCAGGCCCTTTCCAACCAGCTCGCCAAAGTGCTTGCCGATGTACTGCAACAGCAGTATCGAAGTGAGCGCCGTCAGGGCGAAGGTGAGCGGCCCCAGATGTTCCTTTAGAACGTAGCGGTGCAGTATCTTCACGAGGTGAAATATACCGTGCGCTCGTGGGTAAGCGACACGCAGACAACGAGTTCCGCGCATCCGTCATCGCGCTTGCACCGCACCTCACCGCTCCTTTTTCTGGCGATGGGATTGCTGTTCGTCGCAAGCTCGACAGCGCGCGCCCAGGACCCGCGAGACACGACTCGGAAGGTTACACCCGCGCCACCCGTGACACCTCCGTCCGGAACCCCGGGAACTCCGGGCATCCGGCTGCGCCTCGGGCGCGACACGCTTCCCCTTACGCTGCCTTCGGTGATGTCGCTCGGCGAGCGCGAGTCATTCCGCCAGGCCCAGGCCCAGATCGATGCCGCACGCGCGACGGCGTTCCAGCAGAACATGCGCACCATCATGGAGGCAGTGTGGGGGCAGGTCGCGACCAGCAACTTCGCGACATCGACACCGTCTCCGCCGTATCCTGGCGATCTGCCGCCCAAACCAAAACCAATTCCCAGCCGGCCGATCCCCATCCTCGGCGAGTACGCTGATCTCGGACTTCAGCTGGACGGAAGGCTGGAGTTCCGCGATGAAAAAAATCAGAGCGCGCTCTGCACCTCTGCGTTTCTCTTCGACCCCGCCTCGAATTGTCGCAGCGCTTTCGAGCCGCTCCCCCAGGTTGACTTCCAGTTTGCCGCGAAATCGGGAGGCATCATCGCCGACAGGGTGCACGTCAATCTCGACTACGATACCCAGCGCGAGTTCGACGCATCCAACAACATCTCGATCTACTACGAGGGGAAGGGAAGCGAGTTCATTCAGCGCCTCGAGGTCGGCAACGTAACCTTCCAGCCGCCGCCGTCGCGCTACATCACCGCCGGAATCGCGAGCGGCAACTACGGCGTCCAGGCAGTCACCAAGGTTGGCTCGATGCGGTTCAGAACCATCCTCGCCCAGCAAAAGGGCAACATTGTGCGAGACCGCGTCTTCACCGTCGGCGATCGCACCCTGCAGGCGATCGATCGAAAGATCGAGGATTACCAGTTCGAGGCACGGCGCTTCTTCTTCACGGTCGATCCGCGGGTCTTTGGCGCCGCCTATCCAAACATCGACATCCTCGATACGCGCCGGATGGCCGCGCTCGCGGCGTCATTGCCCGAGACGCTGCGGCCGACCAAGATCTTCCTTTACCGCCTGTTGATCGGCGGACAGCCGCCCAATCCAAACGGCCCGCAATTCCGAATCATCGGCGATCCGCGCTCCCGGCGCGGGCAGGTCTATGAGTATCTGCGCGAAGGCGTCGACTACTATGCCGATCCTTCGCTGCTCTGGATCGCGCTGGTGCGTCCGCTCGCCCTCAACAACGAGCGCCTCGTCGTCGCGTATCGAGTGCGCATCAACGGGCGTGACACCGTTTACACCTCCACCGGCGGCACTCCGGATCTCGCGCGCACCGACCGCGATCAGTTCGCCAATCTGATCTGGGATCCGGACGTTCAGCCCGGCGATCCCGCGTTCGATCGGGAGATCAGAAGCGTTTACCGACTCGGCGGCTCTGATCTGCGACGACAGAGTGTCATTCTCAAGATCGTCACTGGCAGCAGCGAAGATCAGGAGAAGCCGGTCGCCGGCAACGCCGACACCTACCTCAAGCTTTTCGGCCTCGCCCAATCCACCAACAGCTCCAGCTTCGACCTGGAGAATCGCATCTGGCCGCGGCCCACCGATCCGAACTTCGAGCTGAGCCTGGGCTCTCCGGGCTCGCACACCATCCGCGACCAATTCCTGATCTTCCCGTCGGCGAAACCGTTCGCGTCAAACGGTCTCGCCACCGCCGGCAATCCGTCGAACGACACCATCTACACGACGCCACCGGAATACGTGCGCTCGTCGCAGCGACCGGAGGCGGTCTATCACATTAGGATGCGCGCACAGGCTGAGGGGAGCGGCGATGGCGGGGCGCTAATGCTCGGCACCGTCCAGATCCGTCCCAATTCCGAGCGTCTGCTCGTCGACGGTATTCCGCTCACCCGCGGCACCGACTACTCGGTCGACTACGACCTGGGCCGGGTTTCATTCAATCGCCCCGACACACTCTTTCCGCGCCCGCGGCAAGTAACGGTGCAGTACGAGGAGAATCCAGTCTTCGAGGAAACGCCGACCAACATCTTCGGCGCAACCGCCGAGCTTCCGCTCACCAACGGCCAGATCAATTTCACCGCCATCTCCCAGAGCCAGCGCACCAACTTCACGCGGCCACCGCTCGGTTTCGAGCCCGCGGCATCGCTCGTCGCCGGCGTCAGCGCGCTGTTCAATTTCGACGCCGAGCCGCTCACCACATTGGTGTCGAAGCTGCCTTTTGGAGCGACGACGATTCCATCTCGAGTCGCGCTGTCCGCCGAGCTGGCAGCAAGTCGTCCGCAGGCGAGCGCGTCGCAGCAGGCCTACCTCGAATCGTTCGAGGGCGAGGGCGGGCTCCCGATTCAGCTCTCGGATCCGCAATGGTACTTCAGCAGCCAGCCGGCGCTCGGAACGAAAATTCCGGCGCGCTTCGGCGCGACGGTGTTCGATCTCGACCGCGCGACGACCCTTGCCTGGCAGAGCAACGGCGTGGATGCTGAGGGCCGTGCCGTGCGGTATCGCATCGATCAAATCGACGACGCGGTCGCCCAGAGCGGAACCGGCATTGCCGGCCCGGAACCTTTGCTGTGGCTCACCCTGTATCCACTCGGCGTCGGTGGACAGCTCAATCCCAACGTCATCGGCGGCAACATTCCACCGGCCAACGCGTTCCGGTGGAGCGTGCCGAACGCGCCCGCCGGCAGGCGATGGCGGTCGATTCGCACGGTGCTCGGCCCCGGCGGCGCCGACATCTCGCACGCTGAAAATCTCGAGTTCTGGGCGCAGATTCCTACTCTCGATCGCTCCAAGAATCCGACCATCATTTTCGACTTCGGCGACATCTCCGAAAACTCCGTGACCTTCGGTCCGGATACACTCTATATCCGCCGTTCGACCGCCGGCGCGATCGATACCGTTTATCACGGCAAGACCATTCAGGGTCTCGATACCCTGAACAGCGAGCGCGACCCGTTTTCACGAGCGTTCAACGTCGCTCGCGACGACCGCGGTCTTCCCGGAGATGTCGTCGACACCCTGAT
Organism: Gemmatimonadaceae bacterium; assembly: GCA_035249045.1. Classification (GTDB taxonomy): domain Bacteria; phylum Gemmatimonadota; class Gemmatimonadetes; order Gemmatimonadales; family Gemmatimonadaceae; genus UBA4720. The sequence continues at coordinate 9,208 of DATFGW010000151.1, forward strand.
CGTAGTGACTGACACTGTCGCTGGTCGGCCACCCACCTTCGCTACGGTGCCGCGCGCGCAGACCTGTCTCGGCGGATATGGTCTGCGCCAGATCCTCGGCGACTCCAGGATCAACTGCACGGTACACAACAACCATCTCGACGAAGAGGACATCGACGCCGACAACGTTCTCAACCTCACGACCAGCGAGCGTGATCAGGAGCAGTGGTATCGATACGTCGTCAATCTCGCCGATCCGACGAAGCAAACGCGTCAGGGCGTGTGCAGCGCCGGTCCCCAGCTCGCCGGCCAGCCCGCCGGCACTCGTGACGACGTCTGCTGGGTCTTCTTCCGCATCCCATTCCGCACGCCCGACGATTCGCTCGGTCATCCTCTGCTGCGCCGCTCCCGCGCACTCCGCATCACCGTTGTATCCGGTGACGGGCTCGGCGATACGGAGTTCAGCACCGTTCCGCTGGCGCGGCTTCGGCTGACCGGAGCGCCGTGGCTCAAGGTCAGCGACCGGACTCTGCACGGGATCGCGGGCGACCAGAGCTCCACGGGTACGGTCCTGTCGGGCGTCGTTGGCACCCAGGACAAGAAGCTTCGCGGCGACATCAACTATGAATCACCGCCCGGCGTCACCGATGCGCCGACGAGCAAGACTGTCTCGTACCAGCCGGGGCGCGTTCAGATCAACGAGCGGTCGCTGCGACTAATGGCTACGGATCTCGCTCCTCTCGACCGTGCGGAGTCGTACTACCGCTTCCCCGAGGGCGAGAAAAACTTCATGAGCTACAAGCAGCTCCGCGTGTGGGCCCGCGGCGTCAGCAGCGGGTGGGGGCAGGACGGCGAGCTCCAGTTCTACATCAAGATCGCGCGCGACAACAACAACTTTTACATGTATCGCACGCCGATCAACTCGGGAACCTCGAAGGCGGCGTGGCTTCCCGAGATCACCATCAATTTCGAGAGGCTTTTCGCGTTGCGGGCAGGAATCCAGAACGCTTATCTCCAGGGGACGAGGCGCAACACCTGCACCGGCCTCGATTCGACGCTGATCGCGAATACTCCGCTGCCGACCGGAGTTCCCCCCACCGCGCTTTATGCGGCCTGCGACAGCGGATACATCGTTTATACCGTCGACCCCGGTACCAGTCCGCCGAATCTCGCCGCGGTGCAGGAGCTGGCGGTGGGAATGATCCGGCTGCCGGTCGCATCCGGTGTCAACCCGATCCTGCCGAGCGACACCCTCGAGTTATGGGTCGATGACATCCGCCTCGCGGGCGTGGTCAACCAGGCGGGCTTCGCCGGGCAGGCAGGTCTCACCGTCGTCGCCAGCGACTTCGCCGACATTCGCATCAACGCCAGCAAGCGTGATCCCAATTTCCGGCAGCTCGCCGAGCAGCCGACTTTTCTGACGGACAACAGTCTGGATGTCAGCACGGCGTTTCATCTGGAGAAGCTGCTCCCCGCGCGGCTCGGCTTGTCGATTCCGTTTACGCTCAACTACACCTCGGCGTCGGTCGATCCGTTGTTCGTTTCGCAGTCCGACATCCAGGGAGATGCGATTCAGGGACTCCGCACGCCGCGGTCCGCGGCAACGTCGATGACGTTGAGCGTGAGGCGGACGAAGCAGTCCACGGGCTCCATGTGGTCGCCGATTCTCAACAACCTGGAGCTCAGCTCGTCGTACACCTCGGGCGTTTCGCGCAGTGAGTACGAGGACGGCAACGCCAGGAACTTCGTCGTCGGGCTCGATTTCAATCTCTCCCGCGCGCTGTTGCCCAATCTTGCGCGGTGGTCGCCGAGCGAGATCCACCTCACCAGCGTTTACACCGATGGTCACGACGATCGCGTTTCCTTCCTCAAGCCCGCGGCGGCGCTAGATGACACCGCGCGTGCAGTGATTGGTCGCACGCGCACCTGGCGGAACGGAAGCAGCCTCGTCTTCAAACCATTCAAGGCGGCGTCGGTGCGGTGGGACATTACTTCCGTCCGCGACCTGCGCGGCTACGGCAGCGATTCGCCGCTGGGCCTGGTCGCTACGGGCGATCGCGATCATGTGTTGGGCTACGACACCGGGCTCGAGCGAGAGCGGGCGATGCAGGCTGGAATCAACATCTCCCCGCCGATCTCGGCGTGGTTCCGGCCGCGTCTCGATTTCGGGACTTCCTACAACATGCTCAGGGATCCCAACACCTTGAGCTTCACGCGAGAGCCCGACAGCACCGGCAACCTCCGCATTCCTCGGCGGCTGGGCAATTCACAGACGACCACCGCTGGCCTCACTCTCGACCTTCCGCGCGCGGTTCGACTACATACCGACAGCGGCAGCTTTCTGCGCGGATTCTTCCGCGGTCTCCAGCCCCTCGACATCAACTTCAATCGCAGCCTGCTGTCGGTGTACGATGGCAGCGCTGCCGCGGCTTCGCTTGCGTACCAGTTCGGTGTTGGAGGAATCAACGCCTTCCGCGAGCAGTCGGGGCAGCTTGCCACGAGCGTCGGACTGGTGACCCAGCTCTCACTCAATGAATCCCTGAATCTCCCGCTCGGCGCGAGCATCGCCACCCGCTACCAGCGGATCAATACCCGCAACTGGACCCGCCGTCTCGAGCAGAGCCAGGACATTGTCGATGGCACTCAGATCGTTTTCCCCGACGTTTCATTCCGCTGGGCGGGCAAGCCCGCGGGACTGACATGGCTGATCTCGAGTATTGGCGCGAACGCCCGCGCGCTGGAGACCAAACAGCTCAATGGCACTCAGCCGCTGTTTGGTGAAGACGTCGACGACCGCGGGGTGATGCGCGTTCGCAGCTTTCCGATGAGCGGGACCATCGTATTCGCCGGCGAGCGACCCGTCTCCAGCACAGTGGGGTACTCTTTCTCGAAGCGTCTCGATGTGAAGCCCGGCCTCGCCAGCAACGGCAACAATTCCGACTTCAACATCGACGTTTCGAAGCCGTGGAAGCTGCCCGCCGACTGGCACCCGCGCGGGGATCTTCGCACTCGTATCAGCTACCAGAAAAGCCAGGGCCAGAACTTCGTCGCCAACCTTCTTTCGGCTACCGGCGAGAGCAGGTTGTCCGACAACGGCCGCCGCGCCTTCAGCATGAGCGCGGATACCGATGTCGCGGAAAATCTTTCATCGAGCTTCGTCATCTCGCGCGTCGAGAGCTTCGACCGTAACCTTAACCGCCGCTTCACCCAGACTGTGCTCAGCGCGGTGATGCACCTGCAGTTCTACGCCGGGGAATTCAAGTGAGACCCATGTTCGCCATTCTGTTCTTTTGTCTGTTCGTCGGGTGCAAGGGTGATTCAAGGAGCGGCAGTGCCGCGCAACAGGGCGAAACCGCACGCGCCGACGCCGGTTCGACGTCGACGGGCTTCGACGGAAATGCCGCCTACAACTACGCAAAAACCCAGTTCGACTTCGGCCCGCGCGTCCCCGGTACACCCGCCGCAAAGAAAGCCGGCGACTGGATCATCCAGCAGATGCGCTCGCGCGCCGACACCGTCATCGTTCAGTCGTTCACCTACACGACCGCTGACGGCAAAAAGCTCCCGCTACGGAACATTCTGGCGCGCTTCCGTCCCGATCTCTCCGAGCGCGTTCTCTACATGACCCACTGGGACTCGCGTCCGGTCTCAGAGTCGGCGGGCACCGAAGCCGAGCGGAAGATGCCCGTGCCCGGGGCCAACGACGGCGCGTCTGGCGTCGGCCTCTTCGTGGCGCTGGGCGACGCCCTGAAAAAGACCAAACCAAATGTTGGTGTTGATCTTCTCTTCACTGACGGTGAGGATTACGGCCAGTTCGGACCGCCCGAGGTGGACGTGCTGATCGGCTCCAAGTACTTCGCCAGCCACCTGCCGTCGCCCGGATACAAGCCGCTCTACGGAATCCTCTTCGACATGATCGGTGACAAAGATCTTCGTATCCCATACGAGATGAATTCCTTCCAGCAGGCGCCAGAAGTCGTCGCCCGGGTCTGGCAAACCGCCGCCGACCTCGGCTACGCGAGCACCTTCGTCCAGGAGAGTGGCGGCCTGATCACCGACGACCACATCCCGCTCCTCAATGCCGGGCTTCGGGTGATCGACGTCATCGACCTCACCTACCCGCCGCACCACACCCCGCAGGACACCATGGACAAGATCTCGCCGCGCTCGCTCGCGATCGTCGGCGATGTCGCGACTGCGCTGGTGACGCGGAAATAGGCCATGAGAGGGAAGCTCACGGTCCTCATGATCACGGCATTCGTGGACATGCTGGGCCTGGCGATGATCATCCCTCTCCTTCCTTTCTACGCAACAAAGCTCGGCGCCTCGAATACAGTCGTCGGCGTGCTGATCGCCGCATTCTCGATTGCCCAGCTGGCGAGCGCTCCGCTGTGGGGAAAATTCTCCGATCGCTATGGCCGACGGCCGGCACTTCTGGTCGGACTCCTCATATCGGCGGCCGCGTACGTCATCTTCGCCTACGCCGCAACGCTCTGGCTGCTGCTACTCTCCCGCGTCGTTCAGGGGCTTGGTGGTGGGACGATTGGGGTCGTTCAGGCCTACGTCGCCGACGCCAGCGCCGAGAAGGACCGGGCAAAGGGACTCGGCTGGCTATCGGCCGCGACGAGCCTTGGCGCCGTCGTCGGACCGGCGATCGGATCCGTTCTCATTCACTGGGGGCGCCACGCGCCGGGAATCGCGTCGGCGATCTTCTGCGTCCTGGTCAGCATCTTCGCCGGCATCTATCTGCGCGAGTCGCGGGAAGTCTCAACGACCGCGGAGCACGAGATGGTGCACCAGAGCGGTGGCGGTGCCATCTGGAGCGTGATCTCGCGCCCAAAGGAGCCAGCGCAGCGCCTGATCTGGATCTATACGATTGCGATCGGCGCCTTTTACGGGACCGCGCCGACCCTTCCACTCATTCTCGCCGACCGCCTTCCCGTCACCGAAACCAACGTCGGGTTCTTCGTCATGTATCTGGGCGGCATGGGAGTCATCGTCCGCGCCGGTATCCTCGGACGCATGATCGAGTGGCTGGGTGAAGCCAGACTGACCCGGTTCGGCCTGGTATTGCTGTCCATCGGGCTCGCGCTCATCGCCGCCGTCCATTCCTTCACCACGCTCCTTGTTGCACTCACCCTCATGCCCCTCGGCACCGCCTTCGTCTTTCCGTGTGTCACCGCTATGCTGTCGCGGGTGGTGCCGAAGCGTCATCGGGGCCTTTATATGGGTGTCCAACACACCTTCGGCGGCGTCTCCCGAGTTGTATTCCCGCTCGCGGCCGGCTTTGCAATGGATCGGGTCGGACTAGGCTTCCCGTTCATAGTCGCGGGCATCTTGGTGCTGGTGACGCTGCTACTCACGACCTCGATGGAACAGTACGCACCTACCCGTGCCGCTTCGGTGACGTAACGACAAGCAGAAGGGGCTAAGGTTGCGCTTCCCGCATCCCGCTTCCCGCGTCCCGCTGCATGCCGACCCCCGCCGAGCGCAAAGCCCTCCTTTTCTTCTCGGTCGTCCTTGCGTTGGGCGCGTCGACGCGGGCGTTCCGCGCGCTCCACGGCGGGTCGCCGGGAGACGCCACGGCCCGGTCGGCTCTCGAGGCTCAGATAAAGGCCGCTGACTCCGCCCGCCGCGCCGGCGTCAGAAAGCCAAAACGCGAGAAAGTCCGAAAAACGGCTCCAAAGCCGACCGGCAAGGTCGATCTCGACGTCGCTGGTGAGAAGGAGATCGAAGCGCTACGGGGTATCGGTCCGACCCTCGCAAAACGGATCGTTGCCGACCGCGATTCGTTCGGCCCGTTCGGCTCAATGGAAGGATTTCAGCGCGTGAAAGGGGTCGGTCCCTCTATGGTAGAAAAACTCGACTCTACCGTAACCTTCTCGCTTGTCCCGCGTCCTACCAACACAGTCATATCCAGGCCATCCGAACTGCCAAAAGCACGCAGGAAGCCTCACCGGAGGGACTAGCGTCCTTGACAGCTCCTGCCGCTAAAACGCTCAGAATTGGCGATCTGCTTTTGAGAGAAGGGCTGGTCACTCAAGACCAGCTCAATAAGGCTCTCCAGGAGCAGAGGCATAACGGCACTCGCGTTGGCTACAACCTGGTCAAGCTCGGTTTCGTCAAGGAAACCGATCTCACCAGAATGCTGGCCCGCCAGCATAAGATGCCGGCCGTCGATCTGACCAAGTTCCAGGTCGATCCACGCATCGCCAAGCTGATTCCCGGTGAGCTGGCCATGAAGCACAGCGTCCTGCCGCTCAAGCGCGACGGGCGCACCCTGACGGTTGCGATGTCGGATCCGGCGTCGCTCTCCGTTCTCGACGACATCAAGTTCATCACCCGTCTGGACATCTTCCCGGTCATCGCTGGCGAGTTCACTCTGCGCAACGCGATCGAGAAGTTCTACGCCTCTGGTGAGGCGCAGATGGAGAACCTGCTCGCCGAGATCGACGACGACGACGATATCGAGATCCTCGAGAGCGAGAACGAAGCCGCCGCCGACAACGCCGGCCAGGCGCTGGTGGACGAGGCGCCGGTCGTAAAACTCATCAACGCGATCATGACCGACGCCCTTCGCAAGGGCGCGTCGGATATTCACTTCGAGTGCTTCGAGAAAGAGCTCCGCGTCCGCTATCGCATCGACGGTGCCCTGCAGGAGATCATGAAGCCGCCGATCAAGATGCGCCCGGCTCTCATCTCGCGCTTCAAGATCATGGCGAGCCTCAACATCGCCGAGCGCCGCGTCCCCCAGGACGGCCGCATCAAGCTCAAGATCGGGAACAAGGTCATCGACTTCCGTGTCTCGACCCTTCCGACGCTGTTCGGTGAGAAGGTCGTGCTCCGTATTCTCGACAAGGGCAACCTGTCGCTCGATCTCTCCACCTTCGGCATCGAGCCGCGCGCCGAGCGCGAGCTGATGGAAGCAATCTCGAATCCGTACGGCATGGTGCTCGTCACGGGTCCGACGGGTTCCGGTAAGACGACGACGCTGTATTCGGCTCTATCGAAGATCAACAACATCGACGTCAACATCATGACGGCGGAAGACCCGGTCGAGTACAACCTCTTCGGCATCAATCAGGTGCTGGTGAGGAACGAGATCGGGATGACCTTCGCCGCCGCGCTGAAGGCGTTCCTTCGTCAGGACCCCAACATCATCATGTTGGGTGAAATTCGAGACCTCGAAACCGGTGGCATCGCCATCAAGGCTGCGCTCACCGGTCACCTGGTGCTCTCGACCCTGCACACCAACTCGGCGCCTGAGACGGTCACCCGTCTGATGGACATGGGCATCGAGCCCTTCAACGTCGCCTCCGCGCTCAACCTCGTTCTCGCGCAGCGACTCGTCCGCCGCGTCTGCAGCAAATGCGCGGAAGCCTACAAGATGGATCCCGCCGAGGTCGCAGCGGCCAAGATCGATGGTGGAGTGACCCTCCGCGACATGCATTTCACCGACATGGCACTGAACGACGCGAAGATGAAGGCGACCGAGGCCGCCAAACCGTTCATGGATCAGATCACCCTCGATACGAAGATGGAAGACATCCCCGTTTTTCGTGGCAAGGGCTGCGAGCAATGTGACGGATCGGGGCTCCGTGGTCGTCAGGGTCTGTATGAGGTCCTGAACATGACTCCCCGGTTGAGGAAGCTGATCATGCAAAGCGCTGGTGCCGCCGAGATCCAGAAGGCCGCGATCGAGGAAGGAATGCTGACGCTCCGCATGGACGGCTGGCTCAAGGTTCTGAAGGGAATCACGCCGCTGGACCAGGTCGTCCGCGAGACCGCGGCCGATGCTCACCCCACGCATCACTAATCGATGACTTTACCGTTCATAGACACGTCTTCACCAGCCGGGCCGCCGAAGCCAGCCGGCACCAATCTCCGCGCGCTCCTCGAGGAGATGGTATCCCGCAACGCCTCCGACCTTCACATCGTCGCCGGCGAGCGTCCCAAGCTGCGCGTGGATGGTGACATCACCAACTCGTCGTCCGATTTCGAGCTGACGCCGAAAGACACTCTTCAGCTCGCGTACTCGGTTCTGACCGAGCAGCAGAAGAAGCGCTTCGAGCTCGAGGACGAGCTCGATTTCTCGTTCGGCATCCAGAACCTGGCGCGCTTCCGCGGTAACGTCTTCAAGCAGCGCGGCTGCGTGTCGATGGTCGTTCGTCAGATCCCGTTCGCGATCAAGACCTTCGACCAGCTCGGACTTCCGGGCTCCATCGCGAAAATGGCGGAGAAGCCGCGCGGGCTCGTTCTGGTCACCGGCCCGACGGGGTCGGGTAAGTCGACGACTCTTGCCGCGATGATCGACAAGATCAACCGCGAGCGCAAAGGTCATATCATCACGGTCGAAGACCCGATCGAGTTCATCCACAAGCACCAGAGCTGCATCATCAACCAGCGCGAGGTCGGCAGCGACACCAAGTCATTCGCCAACGCCCTCAAGTACGCGCTGCGTGAAGATCCAGACACCATTCTGATCGGTGAAATGCGCGACCTCGAGACCATTCAGGCCGCGCTGACGATCGCTGAGACGGGTCACCTGGCGTTCGCCACACTGCACACCAACTCTGCTGCCGAGGCGATCAACCGCATCATCGACGTATTCCCTTCTCACCAGCAGTCACAGGTGAGGGCGCAGCTTGCGTTCGTGCTCGAGGGAATCGTCACCCAGACCCTGCTTCCGAAAGCGCAGGGCCGTGGTCGCGTGATGGCCGCCGAGATCCTGGTGGTGACACCGGCGATTCGCGCCCTGATTCGTGACGACAAGGTCCACCAGATCTACTCGTCAATGCAGGCCGGGAAGAAGTTCGGCATGCAGACGTTGAATGATGCACTGTACCAGTTGTACATGGCCCGCGAAGTCTCTGTCGACGAATGCCTGCGTGTCAGCGGCGACCCGACGGAGTTTCAGCGCATGATCGGCCAGCTGCCGTCGGATGACGATGGAAGTGGCAAGCCCGCAGCCGGCAAGCCGGCGACGGGACGCCCGGTAGCAGGCTCCCCTGTGAGACGCTAAGAGAGGTTTAGTCAATGGCTACGTTTACCTACACGGCGAGAGCATTCAACGGCGATCTGCGCACCGCTACGATCGACGCCGCCTCCCGTGATGATGTCATCGCACAGCTCAGAAAGCAGCGGCTCAGCGTCGTCAAGATCGATCAGGACGCGGCCAAGAAGATCGGTCGCGGCGCGATCAAGACGCGCGACGTCGTGATCTTCACCCGGCAGTTCTCGACCATGATCAACTCGGGTCTGCCCCTCGTGCAGGCCCTCACGATTCTCGCCGAGCAAACCGACAACAAGGCGCTCGCCGAGGTCACCAAGAAAGTGGTGTTCGACGTCGAGTCCGGTAACACCGTTGCCGACGCGCTGTCCAAGCACCCGCGCGCATTCACGAATCTGTACGTGAACATGGTCGCCGCCGGTGAAGCCGGCGGTATTCTGGACACCATTCTTCTGCGTCTGGCGACCTTCCTCGAAAAGAACGACGCCCTCGTCAGAAAGGTGAAGGGCGCGATGATTTATCCGGCGGTCATCATGAGCGTCGCGGCGATCGCGGTCGTGACCCTGCTCATCTTCGTCATCCCGGTGTTCGAGAACATGTTCGGCTCGGTCGGATTGGCGCTCCCGCTTCCGACGCGTATCGTCATCGGCGCTTCCCGGTTCCTCAAGGGTTATTGGTGGGTGATGGGCGCGGTGATCATCGTCGGAGCCTACATGTTCCGGAAATACTATGCATCGCCCAACGGCAAGCTCGTCATCGACCGCCTCATGCTGAAAATGCCGGTGCTCGGAGACGTGCTGCGCAAGTCGGCGGTGTCGCGCTTTACCCGTACGCTCGGCACGCTCATCAGCTCCGGCGTCAGCATTCTCGAGGGCCTCGAGATCACCGCCAAGACCGCGGGCAACCGCGTCATCCAGGACGCGATCATGCAGTCGCGCTCCTCGATCGCCGGCGGTGACACGATCGCCCAGCCGCTGCAGAAGTCGAAGGTCTTCCCGCCAATGGTCATCTCGATGATTGCGGTCGGCGAGCAGACCGGTGGTCTGGACGAGATGTTGTCCAAGATCGCCGACTTCTACGACGAAGAAGTCGATGCCGCGGTGAGCAACCTGCTCTCGCTGCTCGAGCCGATCATGATCGTGTTCCTGGGTGTCATCGTCGGCGGCATGGTCGTGGCCATGTACCTGCCGATATTCGACATGATCAATGCCGTTCAGTAACGCGTAGGACCAGAATACAAAAAAGGCCAGCCGAAACACCGGCTGGCCTTTTTTTATTCGCGCGATGCCCTGACTAGAACATCACTCCAACCGTGACCGGCACGAAGCTGATCGTCCCGCCATTGACGTTGACGCTGTTGTATCTCGCTTCGATGAAGGTCTGGAAGCTCGAGCTGAGGGGCACCTTGATCCCACCGCCCACGTTCCAGCCGAAGTGGTTCTCGGCCTCACCGGTCGTGCCACCGATATCCGCGCTCGGCCGGTAAAGCCCGGCACCGCCGATCACGTAAGGCGTGAACGACATCCCGAGCGGCAGCGCGTACTCCACGTTGCCCGTGAATGCGGGGATGTTGATGCTGCCATCAGTGCCTTCGAGACCGAACTGGTTGTAGGCCGCTTCACCACGAACGGCGAGCCCCGAATACTGCGGGCGATAGCCTACGGCGAGGGCGATGTTATAGCCCGTGTTTGCGCCGTTGCTCAGATCGCCGGTAGGGAACGCAATACCGCCTGACGCGCCGATCTCGAACGGATTGTAGCCCTGCGCCTGCGCCACCGGCGCCGCGGCAAGCCCCGCAGCCGCAATCATGGAAAGGATAGTGTATTTCACGATTTCTCCGATTCTTTGTATATAGGGTTTACCACGTCCGTTCCTACACCCGCCGGGAGGCTGGGTTTCTGTCTTTCAGCGAACGGATGTGCGGAATTTAGTCGGCGGCCGCCGGTTCCTGCCTCAACAATGCGTCGATTTCGCGCAGCTCTGCGGGGCCAAGCCGCCAATTCGCGGCTCCGGCGTTGGCGCGGACCTGGGCCGCCGACGAAGCGCCGGCGATAACCGACGCTACGGGATGGTGCGCGAGTAGCCAGGAGAACGCGAGCTCCAGAATCGTGTGCCCGCGAGTCTCCGCGTACTCGATAAGCGTCTCGATCTTATCGAGGCTCTCTTCGGTCAGCAGCTTGCCATACCGCTCGTTCTTCGCGACACGCGTGTTCTGCGGAACTGGCTGTCCCTTTCGATACTTGCCGGTCAGCAGACCCGCCTTTAACGGGAAGAACGGCAGAAACGCCATCCCGAGCTGCTCACATTCTTCGAGCACTCCCTGTTCAGGCTCGCGATACAGCAAGCTGTACTCATTCTGCACGCTCACGAACGACGCCGACCCCGGGCGGCGCAGTGACGCTGCGTGTGCTTCCCGCAATTGTTCGGTGCCGAAGTTCGAGCAGCCGATTTGCCCGACTTTTCCCGCCTTCACTAGCTCGTCGAGCGCTCCGAGGGTTTCCGCGATTGGTACGTCAGGATCCGGCAGATGCAGCTGGTACAGGTCGATGTAGGTGGTGCGCAGACGCTTCAGGCTCGCGTCGCACGCCGCGCGTACGTATTCAGGCTTCGCGCCGCGCCCCTGCCCAGGCATCACCTGCCCAAACTTGGTTGCGATGACGACGCTGCGACGCCTCTTTCCCAGGATACGGCCAAGAAATTCTTCGCTGGTGCCGTTTCCATACATGTCCGCGGTATCGAAGAAGTTGATGCCGCAGTCGATCGCAGCGTCGACAACTTCTTTCGTTCGCCCCTCGTCGAGTCGGGGTCCGAAATTGTTGCAACCGATTCCAATCACCGAAACATCGATTGGACCGATTTTCCGTTTGTCCATCGCGTTCACCTAGACGGATGCCGTGGTTTCGCCCATCTCGACGCGGGTCGTTGCAGCCTCCGGACGTTCACCGAGAAACTCGACCCACTGCTTCTTGAGGTTCGGGTAGTGCTTCGATGCTTCGACCTGATCTATGAAACACTCGATCGTCGTCTCGAACCAGTTCTGCAGCTTGGGGTCGGCGATGCGCCCCGAGTCGTCAAACGCGTGGTGGGCCTGCGCGAGGGCGAACATGTCCGGATAAACGCGCGCTCCCAGATGCTCCAGCGGCTGGCGGAGCGCCCAGAGACCGATCTTCCCGCCGGTCATCGATGGCGATGCAGCCATCACGAAGCCCTGCTTGCCGTTGAACGGCTGCGGTCTGAATCGCGACGTCCAGTCGATCGCGTTCTTGAGCACGCCAGGCATGGACGCGTTGTACTCGGGCGACGCGATCATGAAACCGTCGGTTGCTATCAATCGTTCCCGTAGCTTCTGCGCGCCGCTCGGAATTCCACCCGAGAGCTCGGCGTCCATGTCGTAGGATGGACATTCGAAGTCGGTCATCACTGCCCGTTCGACCGTTGCGCCCTTCTGCCCGGCGATGTGTGCCGCGAGCGACGCCAGCCTGTCGTTGAGTGAGCCTTCCCGAAGAGATGCACCGAACACCAGCAGCTTTACCGAACAACGCTTTTCGTTCGCCATTTGCACCTCCGCTAGAACCCGATCTGCGCATCCAGTGCGCACGCGCTGACGGCTGACTAGTCAGGCAATTCGCGCACCCTGACCCGCATCCGTTGCCCGCGCCGACGGTGAAGCAGGAGTTGCCATCTCGAATGCTTCGGCAATCAGCTCGTAGCTGTGTCTCCTTACTTCGTGACTGTGAGTGATCGTTACGATCATCAGCTCCTCAGCGCCGTACTCGCGCACGATCGCCTCGAGCCCGTCGCGCACCACGTCCGGCGTGCCGAGGGTCACCCGTCGCCGGCGCGCAATCGGTAACCCCGCTGCCTCCTGCTTCAGAAAGTGCAGCGCTTTCTCCACCGTCGGGACCGGGATCGTTCTCCCGGTCGTGCGCAGAAGTGAGAACGCCATCCGACTGCTGCTCGCCAGTGTCTCCGCTTCCTCGTTCGAGTCAGCGCACAGCGCCCACGTTGCCACCATCAGTCGCGGCACGCGGAGCCGCTCTGATGCTGTGAATCGCTCCCGGTACAATTCGGCGATCCGCGCACCGTCCGAGTTGATGAAATCGGCGAACACGTACGGCAATCCCAGCTCACCCGCCCAGATCGCGCTCTGCGGCGACGAGCCTAGTAGCCAGACGTCGGGAGCTTCCGGTCTCCCCGGCAGTTGGGCGACCTTCGCGAAAGGATGGTCGGGCGGAAGTCTGCTCTCGAGGTAGCCGAGCATTTCCCCGAGCTGCTCTGGAAAATCATCTGGCGCAGCGTACCTGCGGTCGCGCTGAAGTGCAAACATCGCGAGCTGGTCGGTGCCGGGTGCTCTGCCAATGCCAAGGTCGATACGGCCGGGAAACAATCCGGCGAACATGCTGAATGTCTCAGCCACCTTGAGTGGACTGTAGTGCGGCAGCATCACCCCACCCGAGCCGACGCGAATTCGCGAAGTGAGTGCGGCGATCGGCCCGATCAGCGCCTCAGGGCTCGGGCTCGCCAGCATCGGCGTAGCGTGATGCTCCGCGATCCAGTACCGGCTGTAGCCGAGTGCTTCGGTGAATTGTGCGAGATCGATGCTGTTGCGCAACGCGTCGCCGCCGGTCGATCCCTCGGAGATCGGCGACTGATCGAGCACGCTGAGAATCATCGCCGCGGAATCAGGGTCGATTTGCCGCGCTCGCGGCCGGATCGGCGCCAGCACCTTCCAGACAGGCGGCAACATCGGCGGGAAGGTCCGACTGGCAGGCTTTCTGGCGTGATGAGATATCGCTGAAAAAGCCGCTCAGCTGCAGGCCAATTCCGTCCCAGCACCACCTGCGTGTCTCGCCTTCGGGCAGTGACCGGCAAAAGGAAATGCCGCGGGGAAGCTCGCTTGGTGCGTATGCGAGGTGCCGCACCGCTCCCTGATAGCAGAACGGCTTGCCATAGGCGGATGACAGATCGCAGCGCTTGCGGATCCCCTCGAACTGAAATGCCGCGGCGCCCGACGCATTCCTGCCGAGTCCGGAGTAACACTGGGCGACGAGGCGCGGCGTGCCGGCCTCATCGCACACGGCGCCCGCTTTGCGATAATCCTCCTTCACGGCGGGCAGAATGAGATCGGGCTGCAGCTGATAACACTCCAGCCGGTAGCGCTGCGGCGTAGCGTCGCACGGGTAGTGAAGATCGTCAGGCTTGAACAGCACGACGTTGGACGCTGGCATCGAATGGCGGTGCATTCCGAACGTACCCGGGTCGCCGAACACCTGCATCCGGGCCCCCATGTTGTGTTCCATGAACACCCCGCCGTAGCAGCTGCTCTGATCCCAGGGCGTGCGCAGCCGATCACAATCTCTGAGGGAAGCGTTTACGTCGTAGCGGTGATACATCATGAGACCGTGGCCGGTGCCGTGCAGGCAGTCGAAGATCCGGAACTGCTCGCTCGTCCCACGCAGTCCATCGCACGGCGCGAGCAGGAAATCCTGCGCCAGCGGCATTCCCATCCTCGCATCGAAGTAGCGCTGCAGAATTCCGTGATAGCAGCCCGATTGGTACCGGTCGTCGCACTCACTGAGCAGGGCGGTGGCAGTCTTCGGCGTAGAGCGCACCGCGTATCCGAGTGCATGAGCGAGCGGATGCCCGAGCAACACGAGTGAGGGGTCACGGTGCACTACTCGATCCAGCGTACCCATGGCTAACGCGATGTTGCCGGCCGACGAAAGCGCGGCGAGCCCGTCTCCGATGCACGTCGCGTACATGTCGATGGAATGAGCGACGTGTGGCCTGCAAAGCCGGAGCAGGGAATCGGCGACGATCGCGGAGTCCGCTACCGATCGCGTCGGTGTCGTTGGGGCGGAGGCGAGAGTATCGGCGGGCATCCCCGCCATGGACATGTGCTCGTCGTGTTGAGCGCGCAGCTGGCCGGGCGTGGTGGCCAGCACGGCCCCGGCCAGGGTTGCCGCGACGACGATTCGAGTCGTGAAGATCATGTTGCAGTATCACCGGCCGGACGTGGCGATTCAACTGGTGCCCGCGGCCGCCGATCGGTCGTGCCCGCCCGCAAATGCAGCGGCCAGCGGATCAGTCGCTGCACTGCCGGATCACCCCAGTCGCGCGCGAGGTCTCTTTCGACTTCGATCACCGGGTCGGTGCCGCGCTCCGCGACGAAGTTCGCGACAGCGCTCCAGGTGCGAAGGTAGCCCACCAGCTCTGCGAGGCTCCAATGCATGCGAAGCTCGAATTCGGGCGCGCTGAGCTCGACAAACGGAAACTCTATCGTGCGGTAGCCGTCGAGGAGAAGTGCGCGCTCGGCAAACCAGTACGGCTCGAGAAGGCCACGGTTGAAGAGTCGCAGAGTCCGGTCAAGCGACTCGGTGGGAAGTACCGGGTCGCCGTATCCCCACACCGCGATCACGCCGTGCGGAGCAAGCAAGCGCTTCGATTCCCGGAAAAACGCGTCTGTTTCCAGCCAGTGGAGGCATTGGGCAGCCACGACCAGGTCCGCGGAACCGGAGGGCAAGCCGGTGGACTCCGCCCGTGCGAGCCGGTACTCGATTCTGTCGTGAGGTGTCGCGTTGGCAAGTTGTCCGGCGCTCGGATCTACGGCGACGACTCGATCAAAGTGCTCTGCAAGGCCCAATGCCGCTTGCCCGCTACCCGTCCCGCAATCGACCGCCAGAGCGTGGCTCCTGACAAGTCCCGACAGGTATGTGAACAGCTGAGCCGGGTAGTGCGGTCGGTATGCGGCATACAGCGCCGCGCGTGCGGAGAAATGATCCTTGAAGGTCACGCGTCCGCCGAAGCGGGACGTGCAGACTCTATTTGGCCTCGAGGCTCAGGCTTCGATTGAGAGCCGTAGCGACGTACACCATGTCGATGCTCTTCAGAAACTCGTGCAACGGTGGCGGGGCACGAAACGCCATTTTTCCGCTGGCGTCCTCCCAGACCGCGACGACAACTCCCGGCATGTCCGAATCGGCGGCACTGCGCTGGAATGCCTCCTGGATCCGCGACTGTTCGGCGGGAGATCGCTTGCCGAATGAGCCGTCCACCGGGACGATGATCACATCCTGACCATTCCGCCGGAGATACGCCACCTGAAAGGTGGGCATCGCAGCCATGCGCTTCGCAGCCGGTTCTCCCATGTATCATTGAGCTTTGCACCGGGCCGCAAGGGAGTCAATGTCAATTCTATATCACAAGATGTCACTTTCATATCACCCAGGGTTTTTTCGGGAACGCGGATTTTGCAGGGACAACTAGCTTGGTGCCGATGAAATACTTCGCAATGGTGACCGTGCTGGCGTTGGGCGCTTGCAGCGAGCGGCCGGGCCATGCGCGTGCCGAAAATGGGGGCACGCTCGTGATCGTCACCACGGCGGATCCCGGAAGCCTGTTCCCGCCACTCATTATTACGTCAGAGGCGAAGCAGATCGGCGAGCAGATTTACGACTATCTCGCAGACGTCGGTCCCGACCTCGATGTGCGGGACGAAAAAAAATTCCGCCCCGGACTCGCGGACCGCTGGACGTGGATGAACGACTCGCTGATGCTTTCGTTCCATATCAATCCGGCCGCGAAGTGGCACGATGGGCGGGACGTCACCGCGCGCGACATCGCGTTCACTTTTGCGCTGAACAAGAATCCCGCGATGGCCAGCCGGATCGAGTCGGACATCGCCAACATTGATTCGGTCACCGTCACGGATTCGCTGACCGCCGTGTTCTGGTTCCACCAGCGATCGCCGACTCAGTTTCTCGACGCTGCTGCGCAAATGCTGATTCTCCCGGCGCACCAGCTGGAGAACTTGCGAGTCAGCGCGTTGCGGGAGAATCCACCGCCGCCGATCGGAACCGGCAGGTTCCGGCTCAGAAAGTGGGACAAGGGCGCCTCGGTGGAGCTCGTCGCGGACACCGCCAACTTCCGCGGCAGGGCCAGGCTCGATCGCGTGATCTGGTCGGTGGCGCCCGAGCTTCAGACCGCGGTGGCGAGATTCGTCGGAGGGGAAGCGGATTTGTTCGCGTCACTGCGTCCCGAAAACCTTGCCGCCGTCAGCAGTAAGAGAAATTTGCGGGTGATCGTCCAGCCGGGGATGGACTACGCGTTTCTGCGATTCAACCTGCGCGATCCGCAGGCGCCGGATCGCCCGCATCCATTGTTCGGCGAGCGCGAGCTGCGACGCGCGATCGGCATGTCACTGAATCGCGCCGCAATGGTGCGCAACGTCTTCGACACCTTCGCGCTCGTCCCGGTCGGTCCGAACGTGCGGGCGTTTGCGAGCACCGACCCCACTCTGCGTCAGCTGCCATTCGATTCGTCGCAGGCGACGCGGGTGCTGGACTCCCTCGGGTGGAGGAGGGCGGGCAGCGGAATCCGCAGCAGGGACGGGAGAGAGCTTTCGTTCACACTGATCGTGCCCACGACAAGCCTGGGCAGAATGAGGATGGCGCCGCTAATTCAGGAGCAGCTGCGGCGCATCGGCGTGCAGGTCCGGATCGAGCCGCTCGAATCGAGCACGGAGCTCGATCGCGAAATGAGGGGAGCATTCGACGCAGCGCTCGGCGCGTGGGTTATGCCATCGAGCCCCGATGCGATTCGTGCGGCCTGGACGACGACCGGGATCGGAAAGAGCGGCACCAATTTCGGCGCGTACAGCGATCCGCAATTCGACACGCTGCTCGACAGCGCGCTCTGGGCACCACCTGTTTCCGAGCGCGCTGCCTTTGCCCGAGCCTTCCGGGTAATCAATGAGGATGCACCGGCTATCTGGCTCTACGAAGCGCGCCATCTCCTGGGTGTTAGCCGACGCATCCGAACCGCCGTTCTGAGGCCCGATGCCTGGTGGTTTGATCTCGCGGATTGGTACGTTCCGGCAGGGGAGCGCATTTCCCGCGACCGAATGCCTTTTGGACGTTAAGTGCCCCTTGGAGGGGTTAACCGTTCGGGGGTGATATGAAAATGCCCCTTCGGTGATACGAAACTGGCATTTCGGAATGCGGGGAAAAGTGGCATTTTTGAGGCACAAAATTCCGCCCAAAAAGGCCCAAATGATCCGGCATCAGGTCTATTTCGACACCCTTGGCTCCATCAAGGAAGATAGCGCTACGTGGCGCTCCGCCTTCGCCGGACTCTCAGTCCTGCGGCTGGTGGATTCCTACGCGGATGCCGGCGGAGTCACCGATCCGAGCGGCTGGGCACAGATCCACAACGTTCGCACCGCGATCGAGGCCGTGAGCGAGGGCGATCCAATCCGGGGCGTGTTGACGACCGTACTCGAGGAGCTGACGCGGGGCGCGGGCATCGATGAGACCGTTTGCGCCGCACTCCTCGCGTACGGTCGTGCCCTGGACTACGAGGCGAGCTGGGGCCTCGCGACTGACGTTTTCACCACCGTCACCAAACTGTCGCGTCCGGAAAAGAATCCCAAGCTGGCGATCGAGGCGCAGATCGCCCTCGGCGGCGCCGCGCGTCGCAACGGCGACTGGGAAACCTCGGGGCGTGCGTACTCGCAGGCCGCCTATGTCGCCGACGCGATCGGTGACTGCCAGGGTGTTCTGACAGTGCAGGTGGGTATCGCGAACACCTACCTCGCGAAGGGCAATCTGCCGCAGGC
>DATFGW010000152.1:0-13628 GCA_035249045.1 Gemmatimonadaceae bacterium
ATGCATTGGATCCGATAGTCCAGCACGCTTGTGATGTCCTGAGCGGCAAGGTCACCGAGCATACTCTCCCCGGGGGGCCGAGCGGTCACACCGGTCCGGAGCTGGCGCGGTGAAAGTTTTAATAACCCTCACCGACGTCGAACCGGCAGTCCGGCTCAACGCGCTGCTCGAAGCCGCGGGGACCCAAACCGCCGTCGTCTCACCGCTCGACGACTTCCGCGGCGAAATAAAAAAATTCAAGCCCGACCTCATCGTCCTCACCGGCAATCTTCGCGACGCCGGGAATCTGCAGATCGTCCGCGACCAGTTGTGGAGCGGCACTTCGGTTATCGGCCTCGCAGACGTCGAAGATCCCGAGCTGCGCGAGAGCCTCCGCACCATCGGCTTCAACGACGTCTTCGTCAAACCGATCTCCGCAGACGAGCTCTATCTCGCCGTGCGCCGGGTGCTCGATCGCAAGCGGCTCACCGAGCTCACCGGACTGATCGGACAATCAGAGGAGATCAGTCAGGTTCTGCTCAAGGTCGAGCAGATCGCGCCGGTGTCGAGCACCGTCATCATCGAGGGCGAGAGCGGCACCGGCAAGGAGCTCGTCGCACAGGCGATTCACAAGCTGAGTCCGCGGCGCGGCAAACCGTTCATCGCCGTCAATGCCGGCGCGCTCCCCGAGACATTGATCGAGAGCGAGCTGTTCGGGCACGAGAAGGGTGCGTTCACCGGCGCCGCCGAGCGCCGGATCGGACGCTTCGAGCTCGCCGACGAAGGCACGTTGTTCCTCGATGAGATCGGCGAGATTCCGCCGTCGACACAGGTCAAGCTGCTGCGCGTTCTCGAGGAGAGAAAGCTCACCCGCGTCGGCGGGACTACGGCGATTCCGATCGATGTCAGAGTCGTCGCCGCCACCAATCGTCCGCTGCGCGAGAGCGTGGAAGAGGGATTGTTCCGCGCTGACCTTTACTACCGGCTCAACGTGCTCGGCATTTATCTCCCGCCGCTTCGCGATCGGCGCGAAGACATCCCGCTCCTCGTGCGACGCTTCATCAGGGAATTCTCGTCGCAGCACGACCGGCCGTTCCGCGGCATCTCCGGCGAAGCGATGGAGATTCTCATGAGCTACCCGTGGCCGGGCAACGTGCGCGAGCTGCGCAATCTCGTCGAGAGCATGGTGGTGCTGGCGCCCGGCCGAGAGATCGGACCCGACGACATCCCGCGCGCGATTCGCGAGGGCGGCTCGGCGCGATTCCTACCCGTGCACGTCGGTCCGCTGGTGCGCGGCGCGGTCGGCGCCGAGGGAAGGGAGCTAGAGTTTCTGGTGAGGAGCATGCTGGAGCTGCGACTCCAGGTCGAGGAGCTGCGGCGCCGGATGGACGACGAGCATCGCGATGGGCGCTGGGTCGGCGAGGTGCATCCACCGCCGGCAATCGCTTCGGCAGCGGTGTCGCGCGCGATCGAGCCGCCCGACCAGCCCGCTCCGCCGACGACTGTCACGGTCACTCCGGGCATGACGATGGCGGAGATCGAGCGCGCCGCGATCGAAGCGGCGCTCAGAGAGACGCGCGGCAATCGCAGGAAGGCCGCCGAGATGCTCGACATCGGCGAGCGCACGTTGTACAGAAAGCTTCGCGACTACGGTATCGCCCCCGACGAGCTCGCCGTCGCGCGCTGACGATCGATGTCGTCCACGCCCGCGCTGTCGAACGAAGCGATCTTCGGATCGCACGACGAAAAAACTCTCGCCCAGCTCCGCGACGTAGCGAGCCGCGCCGAGCGAGTGGCGCTGATGGCGGACGGCCACACCGGTTACGTGATGCCGATCGGCGGCGTCGCGGCGTACCGCAACAAGGTCTCGGTGGTCGGCGTCGGATTCGACATCGCCTGCGGCAATGCGGCGATCATGACCGACCGCACGATCAACGACTACTCGCGTGACGATCTGGAGCGAATTGCCAACCAGATCCAGCGCACGATCTCGTTCGGCGTCGGGCTCACCAATAGAGCGAGCGATGCGCCCGATGCGGGCGAGATCATCGACGATCCGGCGTGGTCGGCGATTCCCGACAAGGCGGCATCGGATCTCAAAAAGAAGGCAGCCGAGCAGCTCGGGACCGTGGGCAGCGGCAATCACTACGTCGATGTCTTTGCCGACGAGGCGGGACGGATCTGGGTCGGAGTGCACTTCGGCTCGCGCGGCTTCGGGCACACCGTCGCATCGGGGATGCTGGCGCTGTCGATGAACGAGAAGTGGGGCACCCGCGTCCCCGAGCGCGAGGTGCTGCTCGATCTCTCGAACCCACTCGGCGATGCCTACTGGTCGCTGATGGAGCTGGGCGGACGATACGCTTATGCGGGCAGGGAATGGGTGGCGCGAAAAGTCGTCTCGATATTAGGCGGCAGAGAGCTCGATCTCGTCCACAATCATCACAACTTCGCCTGGAAGGAGCAGCACGGGGGCGAAGAGCTGGTCGTCGTGCGCAAGGGCGCGACGCCGGCGTTTCCCGGGCAGCGCGGATTCGTCGGCGGATCGATGGGCGACGATGCGGTGATTCTCGAGGGCACGCGCGAGGCTCCCGAAAAATCGGAAGCGGCATTGTGGTCGACGGTGCACGGCGCCGGACGGGTGATGTCGCGCACCGAGGCGCGCGGCAAGAAAAAAGGCTGGGGAGCAAAAGCGCGTATCGTCTCGCCCGGCAAAGTCTCGTGGCAGATGGTTAACGAATGGCTCGGCCCGAAGGGAATCATTCTGCGGGGCGGCGGGCTCGACGAAGCGCCGCAGGCGTACCGCCGACTGCCGGCAGTGCTAGCCGCGCAGGGTCAGACGGTGCGGGTTCTGCACACCCTCAGGCCGATCATCGTGGTGATGGCTGGCGAGAACGAGTACGATCCATACAAGGATTGACTGTAACCCACGGCGCCGAGGAATCGTATGACGTTCATGCAGACAGTCATCCAGACCAAACCGACCCCGGCACCGGCGGTAGTGCCGGCGCTGCCACGCGGCGCGAGGTTTCAGCTCGTAGGACCCGAAGGGACCGAGGCGCTCCAGATTCCGAAGACGGCCGACGAAGTTCGCGCGCTCCAGGAGCAGCGCTCACAGATCGGCGACCAGCTGGACAACGTCTCGTCGCGGCGCAGTGACATCGCGCGCGAGCTGGCGGGGACCGGCGTCGAGTCGGCGCGGCAGGGATTGCAGGCGAGGATCGACATCCTCGACCAGCGGATCCTGCAGCTCGAGAGCGATCTCGCGAGGACGGGCCGGGAGCTGTCGATGGTGTCGCCGGAAGTGCTCGCCAGCACGGGCGAATGGAACGATCGCGGCGGCGGCGACAGCAGCGATTTCGGTGAAGGAATGGCGGCGGGTGGCTTCAGCGCGCTTTTCTTCATGTCGTTCGTGCTGTTGTTCCTGCGGCGTCGCTGGAAGCGCCGTGCCGGGCCCGCGCGCGCAGGCGCTCTCGACAGCGACTCGTCGCAGCGTTTACAACGCCTGGAGCAGGGGATGGATGCGATTGCCATCGAGATCGAGCGGGTGTCGGAGGGCCAGCGCTTCGTGACGAAATTGCTGGCGGACAGCCGTGGGGTGGAACCGGCGCCGCGTTAAATCAGGTCGCCGCCGAAAAGCTCGCGGCGCGGGCGGAAGCTGCTTGCAAACACACACGGACACGACAATTTCTCCTGACACCAGGAGGAACCGATGGCCCGCACCACATTCGTCGCGTATGCTCTGACAGTCGCGGTCGCCGCGCCGGCAATCGACGCGCAGCAGCCAACCGCCGCGCCGGCGGCGCCGCCGCCGTTCACGCTGCAGGAAGTGATGATTCCCGTTCGCGACGGCGTACACCTCCAGACGTCGATCCTCGTTCCGACGGATAAAAAAGGGCCGCTGCCGATTCTGTTCGAGCGCACTCCCTACGGTGTCCCGACCCGGACACCGCGCGGAGTGCCAACGAGCTTCAAGGAGCTGATGCAGGACGGATACATCTTCGTGTTCCAGAACCTGCGCGGGCGATTCAAGTCCGAGGGGACTTTCAGGATTTTCGCTCCACCGCGCGATCTCTCCAATCCCAAAGCCACCGACGAGACCACCGACGCATACGACAGCATCGACTGGCTGGTGAAGAACGTTCCCAACAACAACGGCCGCGTTGGAATGTGGGGCGTGTCGTATGACGGACTGACCGCCGGTCTGGCGCTGCTCGGTCCGCACCCGGCGCTTAGAGCGATCAGCGAGCAGGCCTCGCCGACCGACCAGTGGATGAACGACGACGAGCACCGCTACGGCGCGCTGCGCGAAAGCTACGCGTTCGAGTACGCGGTGCTGGAAGAAGCCGACAAGAACAAGAACACCAACTTCGATTTCAACGTCTACGACACCTACAGCTGGTACCTGAAGCTCGGCCCGCTCTCCAACATCAACGCCAATTTCCTGCACGGGTCGATTCCGCGCTGGAACGACATCGTCGCGCATCCCGACTACGATTCCTTCTGGCAGCGGAGCGCGTGGACCAACCGGCTGCATTCATCGACGGTCCCCAATCTCAACGTCGCCGGATTCTACGACCAGGAAGATCCGTGGGGGCCGTGGCAGATCTTCCGACACGCCGCCGAGCACGATCCGGATCGCACCAACTTCATGGTGGGGGGCCCGTGGTACCACGGCGGCTGGCAGCGTCCGACCGGTGACAGCATCGGCCTCATCGCGCTCGGCGCGGAGACGGCGCGCGAATTCAGGGAGAACATCGAAGCGCCGTTCTTCCGCTACTATTTGCACGGCGTCGGCGCCAAGCCGACGTGGCGCGTGACTACATATCAGCTGGGCGGAAACCGCTGGCGCACCTACAACGAGTGGCCGCCCGCCAACGCCAAGCCGACCAATCTCTATCTGCAGTGCGATGGAAGCCTTTCGTTCGACGCGCCGGCGCGGAGTGGTGGCGCCGGCTATCGCGAGTACATCTCCGATCCGGCCAATCCGGTTCCGTACCGGCCGCGCCCGATCTCACCGACTTATCCGGGCGCCGACTGGCGGACGTGGGAAGTCGCCGACCAGCGCTTCGTCGACAACCGTCCCGACGTTCTCACCTACGTCAGCTCCCCGCTCGCCGGCGATCTCACCATCACCGGCCCGGTGTCGGCGACGCTGCTCGCATCGACATCGGGCAACGATGCGGATTTCATTGTCAAGCTGATCGACGTCTATCCGGACAGCGCCGAGAAGCCGAAGTGGAATCCGGACGCGGGGCCGGGGCCGGGACAATTCGCACAGTCGATGAACGGTTACGAGCTGCCGGTGGCCATGGAGGTGCGGCGCGGCAGGTATCTCAAGAGCTACGAGCACCCGTCGGCCCTGCAGTCCAACGTGCCGGTGGAGTGGCAGATCCCGCTGCGCGACCGCGATCACGTTTTTCTGAAAGGGCACCGGATCATGGTGCAGGTGCAATCGACGTGGTTTCCGGTGATCGATCGCAATCCACAGAAATTCGTGCCGAGCATCTACCAGGCGAAGGCGAGCGACTACGTGAAGGCGACCCAGCGGGTCTACTGCGGCTCGAGCTCGGCTTCCCGGGTGGTGCTGCCGGTGGTGCAACCGCAGTGATGCTGGCGTGTAACTCGCGGAGGGTCCTGCCCGTATGATGCTCATGCAGACTTATACCTCGGTGCAGACACCGGCGCCGGCGCCGCTACCGCCCGTGCCCCCGCCGCCGACGTTCTCTTACGTCGGCGCTGACGGGAAACCGCAGACGCTACCGATCCCGCAGACGAGCGACGAAGTGCGCGCGCTGAAGGCGCAGCGGGCGCAGATCTCCGACCAGCTGGAAAACGTCACCGATCGGCGCGCGGGACTGGTGCGGCAGCTCTCGACCACCGGGCCGGACGCGGCAAAGTCCGGGCTGGAGTCGAGGATCCAGCTGCTCGACAAGCGCATCCTCCAGCTGGAGAGCGATCTGGCGACCACGGGCCAGCAGCTGTCGCTGGCGTCGGGCGCGCTGGTGGCGTCGACCGAGCTGCCGCCGCCGCAGAGCTACGACAACTTCGAGGAAGGAATGGTGGTCGGCGGATCGATGGTGTTCGGCTTCGTGGTGGTGGTGTTCGCCATCCGCCGCTTTTTTGGCTGGCGCTCGCGGGGGAAGCGTCCGGCGGCGGCGAAGGTCGGCGACGACACAACGCTCCGGCTCGAGCGGCTGGAGAACGGGGTGGACGCGATCGCGATCGAGATCGAGAGGGTATCGGAAGGCCAGCGCTTCGTGACGAAGCTGCTCTCCGATGCGCACTTCCCCCAGCCGGCCGCGGCGCAGCGCGCGGCACAGCCGGCGATCGAGGGCGGCGAGCCGGTCAAGCGCTGACCGGTCGCGCCCGAAACGGCGCGACAGTCGAGTCAGAAATTCCGATCTCCGCGACGCACTGATAAGAAACAGGCAGTGCGGTGATATGAAATCGACATCTCCGCGCCGCCAAAAATTCCCATCGCGGCCGGGAGAGAATTCGTTGGGCGCGCCAGAGGGGAGCGAACCGAATTTTTGCTTGATTAAAGGACAGTCGTCTGCAATATTGGCCAACCGTTTCCACCAGCATCAAAAACCCGCAGACAATTGAATTTGAACAACATCGCCGGCAGCGTCCTTCCGATTAAACGCGCAGAGGAGCTGATCCTTACGCTACCGGGCGTGGTCTCGGCAAAGATCATCGAGAGCGAGAGCGGGGCGGTGGAGCAGATCCACGTTCTCACGACGGCAGAGCTCACGCCGAAGCAGGTGGTGCGGAACATCGAGAGTGCGCTGATGGCGCATTTGGCGATGCGGGTGGATCACCGAAAAATTTCCGTAGCGATAACGAGCGAGGCGAAGGCCAAGCCGCAGGCGGCTCGGCCGACGCCCCACAGTCAATTCACGGTAGGGTTAACCCCGGACGGCGGGGTGAGGCGCTACACGGCGCGGCGGCTGTACTTCGAGGATGTGGAGGTACGGGGGTCGCGGTCGAAGGGTGTGAGCTGCAGAGTTACGCTGCGGAAGGGTGAGGAGTCGTACATAGGTGAAGCCCATGGAATCGAGGGGGACAGGTCCCGACTCGATCTTGCCGCGCGCGCGACGGTATTCGCGATCGGCTCGGCGGAGGGCAGGGATGGGCAATTGGCGGTCGAAGGAGTGAAGGTGATGGACGCCTTCGAGCGCGAGTACGTGTTCGTGGGAGTTACGGTACGGGCTGGGCGAGACAGCCAGCTGCTGGTGGGGAATTGTGAGATCAAGGGCAGCGCCGAGACGGCGGCAGCGTTGGCGGTGCTGGCGGCGACGAACCGGTGGGTCGATCAGGTCGAGTAAGCGAGTCCGAGGACTCGGTGCAGGATAGAAGTGGAAGTTGAAAGCGGGTCGAATCGACCTGGAAAAGAACGGATCGTAAGAGGAAAGCGGTTTAACCTTAACACGGATCCTAAAAGGAAAATAAAAAACCCCCGTCCCGGCTAAGAGACGAGTTGAGCGGGCATTCTTAGCTACACGAGCGGAGCCAACCTGGTAGCGCATTGCTGCGGATGCACAATGCGACTGACTCGTGGGAGGTGACGCGAATGTTGGCATTCTTTCTAAGGTGCTTCTTCCCTGATACACAGGGTTGGTAGTCGGTCGCGGGGGTTTTCTCTTCTTGATGAATAGTCCGATCGTACGGTACGTATCTTTGGTGGTGGTCGCCGCGCTAGGGGCGACTTTTGTGCTATTCGTCACAGATCCCACCTTTAACCCGGACTTCGCTCGCGCCGCTCTAACGTTCGGTGCAATAAGCGTTCTGGCCCAGTTGCTTAGCTATCGGACCGGCCGGAGTTCGACCGGATCTGTATCATTCATCCCGGTATTAGCTAGCGCCGCTATCGCACCGAACTGGATCAGCATAGTCGCGGTTGTTTCATCTTCGCTAGCTGGGCAAATCGTAGCGAAACGGAACCGGTTAAGAACGATTTTCAACCCAGCGCAAGAAGCGTTTGCTCTCGCCTTGGCGATTCTGGCCTATCGAGCGTTCGGCGGCGTTCCACTCCATCGCATCGCAGACTCGAGCTCTCTTTCGTTGTTTGCGCTGTTCTTAGTGTTCTTTACAACGAATTCAATCTGTGTAAGCGGCGCGCTGGGTATTGTGGGTGATCGGAGTCCATGGTCAATCTGGAAGGAGAACACACTCAGTGCATTGCCGTACGACTTCTTGTCGCTCCCGGCAATTCTCTTTTTCGTTTGGACGTATACCGAATATGGAACTGTGGGCGCTTTCGTTTTCGCGATTCCGCTGCTGGGTATTCGGCAACTGTACAAGGTCACGGGACAGCTCGAGCAGACGAATAAAGAGTTGCTCGAGTTGATGGTCGCGGCGATTGAGGCCCGGGATCCGTACACCTCGGGTCACTCGCGTCGTGTTGCGGACAAGGCCCGGATTATAGCCCGGTCAGTTGGCTTGGGAACCAAAGACATTGAGCGAATAGCGGCGGCTGCGCTTTTGCACGATGTTGGAAAGATCCATGAAGTCTTTGGCCCAATACTGAGTAAACCAGGCCGACTGACCGCAGAAGAGCAGGTGATCATGCGGACTCACCCAATAAAAAGCGCTGAACTCGCCGGCAAGGTAACGGAGCTGCGCGACGTGGTTCCTTTAATCCGACACCACCATGAAAACTGGGACGGCACAGGATATCCCGACGGACTGAAAGGGGAGAGTATACCGCTCGGCTCGCGAATTATCATGTTCGCTGACACTATCGACGCAATGACAACGGATCGACCGTATCGTGCCGCTTTGGATGCGACGTCTGTGCGGAAGGAGTTGCTTCGATTTCGAGGTACTCAGTTTGATCCGATGATATGCGATGCACTTCTTCGGAGCTCGGAATACTCGAAATTATTTGTGAGTAAGGAGCAGGTAGACGGCGCATGGGTGCAGAGGACTCCAGACAGAGGGTCCATACTTCGCGTCGCTGAAACCGCATAAGCCGAAGCATTCGCTCACCCACCATGCAGAAACGGGTTAGCTCAGGCTAACCGCTTGCCTTGACTTTATCCAAATGGCCTCGGTGGCCGCATGGGTTGGCAGCACGCCCGGGTTTGACGTATTCGCGCAACGCTTCTGTTCACACAGTCGCGACCGTCGATCGTGAGTGCGCTTGGCGTCTCGTCCGCGATTGCGCATCGCGCTTGACGGCTATCCCCCACGTATCAACAATCGAGGAAAGTTCCTTCGTCAGTGGTGTTAAATCGCGCCTCTGTCGACCCAAATACTCTTCTAGGACTCTCTCGGCAGTTGCGCGACGGTCGATATAGACTAGTCCTTGAACTAGGCCGACGATCTCGTAGTCTTGCCTCCCGAGTATAGCGGTAAACGCCGTGAGTGCGAGCATTCGAGTAACCTCGCGCTCGACCTCGTTCTTGGGAGCGCGTTCGGCGATCAGTAGTCTAATGGCCAAGCCCGTCGCTACGACCATCCAGATTCGCCTCTGACCGAGCCACTCCCAGTCAAAGCCTGTGTCCAGCAAATGACGGGCATCTTCCAACCGGCCTTCACGCAGCGCGATCCGCACCGAGTCAGCGTTGAACGAGAAACTGGTTCGCAACTCTGGGCGATCGCCTTTGCACTCTGCGGCTAATCGCATCCATTCTGATGCATCTGGCCCCTGATTGTCCTCGATTAAGGACCCAATTCTTTCTGCGTACTGGCGCGCGGCTGCGTAATGGTTATGCCTCACAGCAGTCGCATAGGCGTCACGCAACACCACAAACATCTCTTCGTTAGGACCACTGCGAGACAATACAAAAGCAAGATCACCCATCGCGGCAAGGATTGAAGAAACTGTTCCCTCCCGACGCTCGAGCTGCAAGCGTTGCTTCGCAATCTTAGCGGCTCGGCGCAAATCCCCGCACATTGTCTCGTAAATGACCTGAAGGTGTAGGATCGACCTGGCGGGTACTGTCGCGTCTTGGAGTAGCGGCCGAACGACCCTATACATCTTTGCTAGTTCGCCCAATTCCGGTAAACCGCTCGCGAGCTTCGCGGCCACTCCAGCTGCCTCGACCCGGTGAGCAGAGGACAGAGAAGCATCCCGCACGCAGTCGAGGGTACGGGCAAAAAGTTTCTCTAAATTCTTCTCGGTTGTTTTGAGAGCGTCAAACTCAAGTATTTCGAGTTCATCGTGATGGCTAGCGCCACCGGGGCTCTGCATCGCTCGAATCCTGGCTATGGTTCGCAGAACGCCGGGTTGATTGTGAGCCATTCGGTTCGCTTGGACGACCCGCCGTAGCACCTCGAGCCGGTTCGCGGGCGAACCGGTAAAGCGCAAAGCGCTCTCGAACGCCAACTCGGCGTCAACGGCCAAGCCAAGTTCCAAAAGGTGGTTTGCACATTTCAGCGCGAGGCCGTATGCCCGTTCAGATTCTCCTGATCTGTGCCAGTGAAAAGTGCACGCTCTCACGAGGGAGACTGAAGCCGACGCTCCAACGGCTTCACGCTCTAGAATCAAGGCACACCGCCGGTGAAGATACGCGAGGGCCGACGCGGTAAGTGTGCTGAGTACTTGAATGGAGAGCAGATCATGGCGCACAAGTAGCACGTTTGGGCCGCTGTCGACCGCCGCCGGGGCACGCAGCATTCCGGCGACGCTCAACTCCTGAATACCTTTGAGGAGTTGGTAAGGCGCATAGTCTAGAACCTTCTCAAGGCGCTCAATACTGCTATTTTCCGTCAGCACGGCGCATGCTTGCAAAAGCTGATGTGCTACGTCGCTTAAACGGGACAGTCGTTCGCCTAGAACCGCTGCGATCGATGGCGGAACGGTTTCCCTTTGGCCTGATTCAAGTTGGTGCTTTATCAACTCTTGGAGGAAATAAGGGTTCCCCTCGGCCACTGCGGCGAGCCACGAGGCTCCAGAACTATGAGTCAGGTCGGAATTTCCGTGAGCAAGTCCGCGTATCATCGTAGCTGCGTCGCAAGGCTCGAGCGGAGGGATGGAAATGATTGGGAAGGACACTGGCGAACTGCCCTCAAGAGGATAAGGGCAGTTCTCTCTCCCGTTAAAAACACAGAGTAGTCGTCTCTTTGCGGACCATTCCAAAATCGTGGCGAATAGTCTGGCCGAAGCGCGGTCAAGCCACTGAATATCCTCGATGATAAAAAGAATCCGATTTTCCTCAGATACAGCATCGAGAAGATCAAAGACCGCCGTTCTTAGGTGAGTATAGAGCGCCGAACTGTCGTCACTCGAGGAAGGCTGAGCCTGGGGCAGGTTGTTGAACTCTGTTAAGCGGGTCAGCCAGGCCATGGTTTCGCCACAACAACCTAAGGCCCCCGGGAGTTCCCGCAGGATTGGGACGAGACTCACGAACGCTGATAGCGGCTGGTCGACGTCAGCTCGCTTGCAAGAAACGCGTGCGACTTCGAAGCCCTGCAGTCGGGCAAATTTGGCTAACTCTGAGGAGAGCCGCGTCTTGCCAATACCTGGGTCGCCGATAAGCAGGCACCCGCCACCGATACCACTCTGAGCGCGATCAAGCAGTCCCAAAAGTTGCTTCATCTCGGCCCCCCTCCCCACAAATTCCGGATCGTTAACACCGGTGGCTGAAAGGGGTCTGTCTTCCGCTTGAAGAATGCGCCTACGAAGCGTAGCAGCGGGCAAAACGAGAGAGTCAACTCGAGGGGAAACTTCCTCGGCGAAGCGATTAAGTACTGAAACTGCAGCAGCTTTGTGACCGCGCATCGCCAATGATTCCGCGCGCGCTAGCACTGCCGGCTCGTGGTAGGGATCTAACGTCAGGCACTGTGTCGCCAATCGCTCGACCTCAACCCAATTCCCGCCGCTTCTTGCGGCAGCAAGTTTCGGCAGGAGGACTCGGGCTAAATCTGATTGCGCTTCACCGCGAATTCTGTCGATCCAATCGTGAAACTCGGCGGAAAATTCAGGCTCGTAACCCGGTAGAATCTCTATCGAGTCCTTTTCTGTGTCCTCGTGCTGGTTGCTTTTGCCAAACATGTCGAGATCAATCCGACCTAGCGTTGGGGACAGCCAAACCGAGATACGATTCGTGCCGAGTGGAACGCCACTTCTCTTTAGCTGATGAAGTGTTTGACGCAGCCGATGCGCCCTTGAGCTTCTGTCAGCCTGCGGCCACAGCAGTATTGCAAGTCGCTGCCTGCTAACCGGCTTGCCTCGGGACAAAAGCACGTAGAGAGCTGCGGCAAACAACATCTGTTGTGCGGGAGTGATTGTGCCCGCTTGAGTCTGGATCTCCGCCTTAGCCAGCATCCGAAGTTCAACCATTTCCCTCATCCCCCACCTGCGCCAATCTTACAGTGTGCGTCAGAATTGCGTCAGAAGGCGTCACGGGTGGAGGGCGTCGAAGGACTGGCCCCACGCAGCGCTTAGCGAGAAATTGTGGGTGGCGCCCACGCATGTTCAACGGGCCCTAATCACTCGGACCATAGGGATCACCTTGATGCGTTCAGTTAATTCTCTGGTTGCGATCAGCTCAACATTTTTCCTCGGGGCCTCCGCGTTTGCGCAAGGTGGCGCGACAACTTCGATTGGCTCTCGCGTGGACTCGCTCACTAGCCAAATCTTGCAGTCGACAGGTGTTCCCAGCGCCACGGTGGCGGTTGTGAGAAACGGCCAGCTCGCATACGCGAACGCATACGGCATGGCGAAGCTCGAGCCGCCTGTGCGAGCGACGCCAGACATGCGCTACGCGATCGGATCTATCAGCAAGCAGTTCACCGCCGTCGCCGCACTACTTCTCCAACAAGACGGCAAGCTCAAGCTCGACGATCCCGTCTCCAAATACATCCCCGGCCTTACCCGCGGGAACGACGTTACCGTCCGGATGCTCCTCTCCCACACCTCCGGCTACCAGGACTTCTGGCCGCAGGACTACGTGATGCCGGGGATGCTCAAGCCGACCACCCCGCAGGCGATCGCCGACGCGTGGGCAAAGAAACCGCTCGACTTCGAGCCCGGCTCCCGCTGGCAATACAGCAACACCAACTACACCCTCGCCGGAATGGTCGTCGAAAAAGCGAGCGGAATGCCGTTCTTCGACTTCGTCCGCACCCGCATCCTCCAGCCCGTCGGGCTCACCAGCGCCTCCAACTTCGACGTCGATCCGCGCGCCGCCACAGTCACCGGCTACGTCCGCTACGGACTCGGCCCCCTGCGCCCCGCGCTCGACGCCGGCGCGGGATGGATGTGGGCAGCCGGCGAGCTGGCGATGACCGCCAGCGACCTCGCCAGGTGGGACATCTGCCTCATCAAGCACTGCCTGCTCTCACCCGCGTCGTACCGCGAGCTCGAGCGCGAAGTCGTCCTCAACAACGGCGCCGGCACCGGCTACGCACTCGGCCTCGACGTCGGCATGCAGGGCGGACGCTTCATGATCGAGCACTCGGGCGAAGTCTCCGGCTTCACCGCCGAGAACATCGTCTTCCCCGAAGACTCGGCGGCGATCGTGGTGCTCACCAACCAGGACGCCGCGCCCGCATCGGGTGCGATCGCCAACCAGATCTCGCAGATACTTTTCACGACGGAAGACAAGCTCGCCGACAGCAGGACCGCGCAGGCGAAAGCGATCTTCGAGGGACTCCAGAAGGGAACCATCGACCGCTCGCTGTTTACGTCGAACGCGAAC
>DATFGW010000153.1:0-2022 GCA_035249045.1 Gemmatimonadaceae bacterium
ATGAGCTCCTCTGTCGTAAATCCCAGCGTGCGCTCCCACGCAGGATTGAGCCGCTTGAAGTAGCCGCTGAAATCGAGAAAGCACAGCATGTCGATCGACAGATCGAAGAACCGCTCCTCGATGCCGCCGAGCTGCGGCTCGTCACCCAAGGCTTGCTGATTGGACACTTTTTGAAAGGTAGGATGATGTACCTATGACGATCATGCGGAGGGTTTGGTAGCGACCCGGGTCGGGGGGAATGCCGATAGGAAAATCTCTTGAGCGCGTATAGGGTCAAGTAGCGACCGCGAAAATGGTAAGGTGGAGGGTGCGGGTAGACCGACTGCGAAAGAGTAAGGTGATGGCGGCGAGGTGATAGGGAGGAGGCTGTAGGGGTGCGGCCGTTTTAAACCTTTCTGCCAAACCACGCACTGCCACACCTGCATGCAGGCCATGACCGCGCAAAGGTAACGGAAGGCACCAGAACGCCCGCACCCCTCGTTCCTCCTCCCTATTACCTCGCACCCTCCACCTTACTCTTTTCGCACCTGGTTTTCATCTCGAACAACGACATGGAAGCAGCATTCAACTCCGCCCGCCGAGCGTGCTACGCCGGCCTCGACTCCGTCACTCTCCGCCGCGAAGTCGCGAATCGCGTCTCGAGCGTCATCCCTTTCGACGCGCAGGCATTCAGCACCTGCGACCCGGACACCGGTCTGGTCAGCCACACCGTCGCCGATGGGGTGCCGGGGCCGCTGGGGCGAGTCTATATCGAGATGCTTTACCCGACGGCGCTGGCGCGCATGGCGATCGACATGCCGCGACGCGGGCGCAACGTCTTCTCGATGGCGGAGCAATCCCCGGCGACCAATGCGGCGCTCCGCGAGTACGGCATTCGGCAGCAGTTTCACGTATCCATCGCCGCCGCGGGCAGATTGTGGGGCACGTGGTGCCTGATGCGAGGCAGTGAGTCCTCTGCCACACGCAGCCGCGAATACGCGTTTCTCAATCGACTGGCGCCGCACCTCGCGCGCGGGCTCCAGTCCGCCGCGCTCGTCGACGGCGGAATCGCCGACACCGACGAGGACCGCGATACCGCGGCCGGCGTGCTCGTGCTGGATCGGCGCTACCGCCCGATCCTGCAGACTCCCGTCGCCACGAAGTGGCTGGAAGATCTGCGCGACATCGGGCTCACGCTGCCGGAGGAAGTTCCACTTTCGATCCTCGGCCTGGCGAGGGAAGTCCGCACGAGACCGGACGAGCGGGGATTCGAGCGGCAGCTGCGCGGGCGCGGGCGGTCCGGACGATGGTACTCGCTGCGCGCCTCGCTCGCCGAGCCCGATGCATCGGGTGAGAGCGCGGTCGTCGTAGTGATCCGGCCGGCGCTGCCGCAGGAGATCGCGACGATTCTGACCGGGCTCTACGCCCTGTCGCCGCGCGAGCGCGAAGTCATCGCCGCCGTCGCCCGCGGTGAAGCGACCAAATCTATCGCCGAGTCGCTGAAGCTTTCCCCGCACACCGTCACCGAGCACATCCAGCGCGCCTGCGACAAGATCGGCGTGCGAGGCAGGAAGGCACTGATTGCGCGATTGTTCATCGACGGCTACGCACCGGCGCTCAAGGCGGAGAAGCCAACCATCGGTGAAGCTGTCCGCCGCGAACGCCGGCAAATCGCCGTTTAGTACTTCGCGAAGCCTGACCTACTGACGCGACACCAATCCAGTCAGCGCGACGCGGTACTCCTTCGCCTGGGCATCGTACGTCACTCGATACTGCGTCGGATAGTAGCCCGGCTGCGGATACGTCGCCGGCACGGGGATGTCCGTCACGTCGTCGGGGTGAGTCAGCAGATACTCACGCGTCACCATCGGCTCCATGAAGGTGAAGCGCCCGTCCCACGAACCATAGATGAAGGTCTTGGTGAACTGCTGATAGTTCTCGGGATGCCCCAAAATGCCCTGCAGCTCCGGCGAGCGAACATCCGACCAGTGGACTCCCATCTGCGGCACGGCAACCTCGGCGGGATCGCCGGGCACGACGTAG
>DATFGW010000154.1:0-4871 GCA_035249045.1 Gemmatimonadaceae bacterium
CGGTGGCGAGGGTGGAGAGCGCGTACGGGGATAGGCACCTTGTTTGTTCTTGTCCGCCGACTGATTCGTACGTTGAGTCGGAATAAAAAAACCGGCTGGGTGAGTACTCGCGTTCACGGATAACGCGTTGCGGGTCGCGGGTAGCATGGTGGCCGGTTGCCGGTGAACTACTTTGTCGACGTGTCGGCCTGGTGTACTCGCAACGTCTGGGGCAGGGCCGCGTCGAAACGATGGGGAAAATCAGGGGCACTCGCGAAACTTTGGAGCGTGAGCGATTTCCGGAAGCTCGAAGTTTGGCGCACGAGCCACGCGCTCGTCCTCAATGTTCATCGGGCTGTGAAGAAAATTCGCGGCTCAGACTACAGCTCGCTGCGGTCTCAAATGCTTCGAGCGTCGATGTCCGTTCCCACCAACCTTGTAGAAGGCGTCGGACAGAAGAGTAGCCGGGAGTTCGGACGCTTCATTCGCATTGCCCTGAATTCAGCGAATGAATTGGAGTACCATCTCCAGATCGCGCGTGATTTCGAGCTGCTCGCCGTGAACGATTTCG
This sequence comes from Gemmatimonadaceae bacterium, assembly GCA_035249045.1. Taxonomy (GTDB): domain Bacteria; phylum Gemmatimonadota; class Gemmatimonadetes; order Gemmatimonadales; family Gemmatimonadaceae; genus UBA4720. The sequence continues at coordinate 551 of DATFGW010000154.1, forward strand.
AGACGCTGCTCGGTCAAACGATCCAGGTGAGAAAGATGCTTCACGGACTGCTCAGGAGCGTGGAAGCCAAAATCTCCAGACGCCAGGCAGACACGTCGGCAACGTAGTTCACCGGCAACCGGCCACGGTGCTACCCGCGACCCGCAACGCGTTATCCGTGAATGCGAGTACTCACCCAGGCCGTTTTTCGGCCTGTAGTTAGGAGCCGATGTGCTTCGAGTAGGCGTCCGATTTAAGAAGCCCGTCAATCTCCGAAGGATTCGACGGCTTCACCCGGATCATCCACCCCGCCCCGTACGGATCCGTGTTTACCAGCGCCGGCTCCTTGTCGAGCCGGTCGTTGATGGCGACGACCTCGCCGGCCACGGGCGAGAAAAGCTCGGACACCGCCTTCACTGCCTCGATGGTGCCGAACACGTCGTGCTTCCCGAAGGTGCTGCCGACTTTAGGGAGCTCGATGTACACGACGTCGCCCAGCTCACCCTGCGCGTAGTCGGTGATGCCGATCTCGACGTTGCCGTCTTTTGTCTTGCGGACGTACTCGTGCTCTTCGGTGTACTGCAGATCGCCTGGGACGTTTGCCACTGATGCTCCGCTGAGGTGGGCCCGACCGAGGGCGCGTAGTCTATGGCCGACTCAAAACGGAGTCAAGAAACGCGAACTGCAGTCTCTAAGCCCGCTTCATCGCGCTGAAGGGAGCTCCAGAGCGCGTCGACATCGCGCTCCAGATCCTCGATCGATCCGTCGTTGTCAATGCAGTAATCCGCGCGGGCTCGCTTGAGCTCGGCGGGCATCTGGGCGGCGATCATGTTCATCGCTTCGGTCTCGTCGAGCCTGCGGGTGGCGACCAGTCGCTCGAGGCGAAGCGGACGGGGCGCATCCACCAGCACGATGGCGTCGTACTCTTCGACGAGGTTGCGCTCGAAGAGCAGTGGAATGACGCAGACGACAATGGCATCGCCGCGCTCGCGGGCGCGGGCGATTTCGCGATCACGGAGGCGAGTCACGCCGGGGTGGACGATCCTGTTCAAGGCATCGAGCTCGTTCTGATCTGCGAAGACGATTCGACGCAGCGCCTTTCGATCGAGACTGCCATCGGGCTTGAGGATGTCCTTGCCCCAGCGCTTGACGATGTCCTTGAGGGCCTGGGTATCTGGCTCGACCGCCTCACGCGAAAGCACGTCGGCGTCTATGACGGTCGCGCCGCGCTCGCCAAGCATCCTGGCGACCTCCGATTTCCCGCTGGCGATGTTTCCTGTCAGTCCGATGAGGAGCATCTGTCACTGGATTGAGGTGAGGTCAGCCGCCGTGCGCGGCATAATAGGAACGAATCCCATCTCTGTCACGCATAAACAGCTGGTTTGTTGAGCGTGGACTAACTCAGCAGCAAAAACCCTGAGCTACTAGAGCAGCGGAACCTGGGCCGCGTCGCCCGCCGGAACCGTGTGACACATCCTGCAGCGCGCCTCGTACGACTCCGTGCCGCCAACCATGATCTGGGGCGAGTTGTACGGCGCGGGCCGGCCTCCAATCAGCCGTTGATTGCGGCTGGCGGGGCCTCCGCACAGAACGCAAATCGCGTGCAGCTTATCGACGACTTCGGCTATAGCCATTAGTTCGGGCATCGGCCCGAACGGCTCCCCGCGGAAATCGGTGTCGGTCCCCGCCAGAATTACCCGTCTGCCGCGGGCCGCCAGGGATGTCACCAGGGGCACTATCCCCTCATCCATGAACTGGGCCTCGTCGATCGCGATTACGTGGGCGGTTGGGTCGATCTGCTGGCCGATCTGCGCAGCGGAATCGGCCGGGATCGCCTGGACGGTGCGGCCATCATGGCTCGAGATGGCGTAAATGCCGGCGTAACGGGCGTCGAGGTGGGACTTGAAGACCTGAACCCGCTTTCGCGCGATGATGGCGCGGCGAACGCGGCGTATGAGCTCCTCGCTCTTGCCACTGAACATGACGCCCGCAATGACCTCGATCCATCCACCGGTCTGGTGGAATGGTCCGCTCGGCCCACTCACGACCGATCGCGATTCTTACGTGGTGGGCGGTCGCCCCCGCGCGGCCTTTCCGAGAATCCAGGACGCCCGCCTTTGCGTGGCGAGCGCGCGCGGTCGCCCTCGAAGTCGCGGCCGGGCCTGCCGCGCGGACCTGCCGCGCGCTCGCGCTCGTCGCGGTCGCGCTCGGCGCGGACCACCACGCGCCTGCCTTTGATGTTCGAGCCATTGAGTCGCGCAATCACGCCTGGCGCTTCTTCGGTGGCGATCTCAACGAGCGTGTGGCTTTCGCGCAAATCGATCTTGCCGACCTTGTCGCCCGGGATGCCGCCTTCGCCGGCGATGCTCCCCATGATGTCGCCGACCTTTACGCCGTCGCGTGTGCCGACGGTCATGAACAACCTGGTCATCGCCCCGCTGCCCGCGCGCGGTCGATCGCCATCCGGTCGCGCACGCGCGACAGCCGGCTGATTTATCTCGGCCGCGCGCCGCTGGGCGCGCTCACGCTCGAGGAGATTCAGCGCCGCCGCGGCGAGCTCCGCGCCATCGAATTCCTGGAGCAACGGCTCCAGCGAGATGACCTCGCGGGCCGGCACCCCGCGCGCGAGCACGGCGCGAAGCTCTTCGCGCACCGCCTCTTCACGATCGTGCGCGCGCCGCTCAGGCCCGTGGAGATTGAGCGGTGTCAGCCTGCCGCTCGCCAGCTCGCGCAGCCATGCCACTTCGCCCGGCGCCGCCAGCGCGACGATCTGCACCGGCCTCACTTGCGCGACGTTCAGCAGCTCGGCGGGAAGTACGGGCGGCTGGTAGAAGATCACCGTGTGCGCGGGCGCCGTCCCGACGTCGCCCCGGGTGACGCTGATGGACTTGTCGTCCTCATGATAGCCGAGCGTCCGCAGCACCGCCGTCGCCTGATCGGCGGCCACTGCATCACGCGCGATGATGAGCGCCGACGGCGGATCGAGCTCATCGAGAAGCTTTCGCAGCGCACTGCCGCGTGCCGCGCTTCCCACCGTCATGTAACGGATGATCGGCAGCTCGTAATCAACCGGGAGCTGGGGCACCTCGGTCTCGGGGACTCCGGCGCGTCGGGCGCGTCGGGCGTAGCGCTCGATGAAATTTTCGACTGCGGCGGTCATCTTGCGCGCGACGATGACGCGGTTGGCGTCGGGAAGCTCGCCAAGCAAACCCTCGAGGGCCCGAACGCTCGCCGCGTCCTCGCCAAGGACATCGTCCGCCCAGGCGATCACGATCGAGCGCACGGTGTCGACCTTGAGTAGCGACGCTGCCACGAGTGCCTGCAGCTCGGTCGGTGTTCCGGCGACGGCGAGAACGGGTCTGCTCTTGAAGATTCGGCCGGCCCGACTCGCGCTGGTCACCGGCACGACTTCGATTGCCGCCGGTCCGGAAAAGCGTAGCACCGACTCGGAGATGGTCAGAGCCGTTTCGGCGTCGCGGGTGACCACGACGACCTGGGTGCCACCGGTGGCAGGATCGATGCGCCCCAGGGCCGGCGTCAGAAATTCCTTGATCGATTCGGTGGCGTGCGGCAGGGTGTAGACGACGTTCTGACTGCGCGTGACCTGTCCGGTGGCGCGCTCTCCAGCTTCCTCCAATTCCGGCATCCTCGACCTCTATTTTGCAACGTGGCGTATGGTCCGCCACGCCGGTATCGTTATATGTCTCACCGCCACGCGGCACCGCCGCTCACCAAAGATAGCAGCCTTGGGGCACCCATGATTACCGCCATCGTATTGATCAAGGCCGAGCCGCAGCGAATCGCCGAGTGCGCGACGAAGCTGGCGGGCATCGAGGGCGTCTCGCAGGTCTTTTCCGTCTCCGGCGAGTGGGATCTGGTGGCCATGATCGAGGTCGCCGAACACGAGGCAATCGCCCGAATCGTGACCGAGGAAGTGACGGTAGTTCCGGGAATCAAATCGACCCATACTCTCACGGCATTCAGAGCGTACTCGAAAAAGGATCTCGAGCAGGCCTGGGACATCGGCCTCGAGTAGTGCGATGCTGGTGAGCAACTCTGGTCCGGATGCGACGAGCCGGGCCGCGCTTCGACTGCTGGTCGATAAGCTGCCCGGACTCAGCCCAATCGAAGGCGGCGCTGGCTCCGAGCCGCCGGTCTCGAGCGAGCCACCCATCCTTCGCTCGGCGCAGATCGTTGAGGGAAGCGCGCTCCGCGCCATCAAGGTGCCGGGCGTCGGCCGGGAGACGGCTTCCGGCTTCGGCGCATTTCTGGATGGCACCCAGAAAGTCCAGGTAATCGGCCACTTCGATGGCTTGCCGATCGTGCTGGGCACGATTTCCTC
>DATFGW010000155.1:0-2981 GCA_035249045.1 Gemmatimonadaceae bacterium
CAACGAGACTTCGCTCGATCAGTTTTTTGCGCCGGGCACCCGTCGCGCCTTCATCGCGTCCGACGACGCGGCGTTCGGGATGGCGAGGATGTTCGCGTTGCGCGCGGAAGGGCTGGGGCAGGTGATCGAAGTTTTTAGGGACCCGGCGAAGGCGAAGGACTGGCTCGGGATCTAGGCCGCTCGGCAGCTAGGCATCTGCGCATCTCCGTCGTGTGGCTCGCGACTGCGCCAGCGAAATCCGCATACAACGCAGCGCCTACATCAACCCAATAGAAAGTTTCGCCGCGATCGCGGTGGCTGTCAGCGAGAAACTCGAACTTTCATCATACGTACGGTGTCAAATAGCTGCACGCCTCCGACCTGCGTGCACTCTCTTCAATTTCGAATAAATGCCGACGCTTCACGACGCAGCTCAGATCCTGTACAGGGTGGTTCTGGCATTGACCGTCGCCGCCGGCGCGCTCGACGCGCAGGGGCTCGCATCCGTCGCCATTCCAAAGACGGGCGACAATCCTACCGCGGTCTACCACGCCAAAGTGCGCGAGGAGCTCACGACGGTGCTGCAGAAGTGGACGGAGTCGCTCGAGCGCCGCGATTCAGTTGCGACGGCGTCCGCTTATGCCGCGAACGCGCGCTCGCTGCTCGGCGATCTGGGTGAAGCGCTCACTCCGCTCGGCGTCGTCCGGCAGCTGTACACCACTCCGATTGCCGGCGCCCAGCTCGCGATCACCGTCGACGATTTCGACATGAGTGGAGAGCTGGCGTTCGTCACCTGCATCCTGGTCGTGAAGACCGGCGCGGCCGACGTCCCGCCCGCGCTGGTACGCTCGGTGTTCGTGTTCAGATTCGACGACTGGCACAACCAGTGGAAGGTGCGGGAACAAGTCATTCACTGGATGGATTCGGGCGCGTCGGCTGGTCACCTGATGAACTAACTGGCAGCTGCAGGCTCGACGGCTGCTAGCTTCCACCGCGAATCAGCACCATCACCGCGTTGCCGACAGCTCTTTCCCCTTCCTTGTCCGACGGCTGATTCGCGACCGCGCCGTCGATCACCATTGTCGTCGATCCGCCGCCGTCGAAGTTGAGCGCTTGCCACGCGCCGAGCTCGCGCATCACTCGGGCGAGTTCGACGAGGGTCATGCCCCCGCTGTTCTCGGAGCGACCGTCGACTGTGAGTAGAATGAGGGTCAAGCTGTCGCGCGAAAACCCAATCGCGGTGCGCGGATGCCGAGCCTCGGCGTTGCGCGACAGCGTGCCTTCTTCGGTGGCGGCGTCGCCGGCGACGATCATGCCGTCACGCAGGATGCGCGGCCACCCTCCGATCAGCATGAGCGGGGTCGCGCCGTGCGGTGTGCGCGGCAATGTCGCGAGCAGGACTTTGACAGTGTCGCCTTCGGCCATCCCTCTGACTTCCTCGGCGCGCAGGCCGGAACCGTACGCCGCGAGCACCGCACCGCCCTCGGGGATTGTCGAACCCGATGTCGTTGTCAGAGCACCGCGCCGCACGAACAGCAGCGTGTCGCCGCGACGACCAGCGGTCGCCAGGGCAGCTTCTGTGGTGCGACGCGCGGTGTCACGCGGGGTCGCGGTTCCGTAACGCCATGTGTACAGCGCGGTGCCTTCGTATCGACCGGTCGGATAGGCGTTCACCGTGAGGATCGGCGTCGCGACGCCGTGCTCCCATGCTTTGGCATCGAGGATGAATCGATCGAGCACTGGACGTCGTGCGGCATCGATGCCGAACTGGCTGTGCGGGTTGTCCCAGGTATCGTACGGCGAATCAGTGACCTTGAGTCCCTTCCACCACTCGCTGTCGAGCACCTGGTTGTTCTCGTTCTCGCCGGTCTCGAGGTTGAAAAAGTCCGCGTTCACTGCCGCGACGACGCGCGTGCCGTTCGTACTTGCGCGCTTAACCATGTCGCTAACGCGCTCCCGGCCTTTCAACTGGTCGTGGGCGCGCGCGGCGCGGATCTCGATGTTGGAGCGGCGCAGATCGACACGGACGACGTTGATCGCCCAGGGACCGCGGGGGTCGGTGTACTTCTCGTAGATGATGCCGGGTGCGAGCTCGCGACCGGCGCGGAGTGGGGCGGGGGCTCGGACCGCTTGAGCGCAGGCGAGGGTGAGTATCGAGGTTACAGCGAGGATTTTCATTTTGGTCGGGGGATGGATCGCTGGGCTCGTTCAGACATCTAACAATACTGAAGCTGGCAGCGCAAAGCCGGGCGGTACGGATCAATCCCTGCAGTCGAAGGGTAGTGTTTCGAGAGCGCGCTGATTCGTCAGTCACGCTCGCCCCACCCTCGACCCGGAAGGAGAAGCGGACATGACGCGCTCTTTGATGACAACAATCTCCCCGATTCTCTTCGGCGTTGCGGCTATGACTGCATGCGAAGGCAAAGACATCATCCATTACTCGTTGTCTACTACAGGTCCAGTCGGCAGTTACACAGCGATCATCCTCTATAGCACCAGCGCCACCGACCCGACCGTTAAAACTCCAAACAGCGGCAGCTTCACCATCAATCTTGCGGCCGACGGAACGACGAGCGGGCACCTTCATCTCGAGCCGTTCAACGGTAATCCAGCGCTCGATGCGGATATGGCGGGCACGTGGACACGAAACGGAGACCAGGTCGAGTTTCAGCAGCCCGCCGATACTTTCGTCGGCAACATGACGTTCACCATCGAGCAAATAAACGACAGCGTATGGTTCCTGGTCGGCGACGATGTGTTCGACGCAACGCGTTTCAATGTCACGCTCGCGCAAGACCTCCGCGATTGATCGGAGCGGATCGTAATCGTTTCGAGAGGTGACCAGCCGAAGCGCCCGAGCGCCTACACCCGACAACGAGCTGTCGGCCAAGCTGCTGTAAAGCCTGTGGCTGCCCGCTTCGGTATTGTTAGATGCAGCGGAAACGTCCGAGACTATACCCCGAGCCAACAATGAACCTCTTCAAACTGCCGCCTGTTGTTCT
>DATFGW010000156.1:0-53863 GCA_035249045.1 Gemmatimonadaceae bacterium
CGGTGATGGATTTGGGCGGTGGCCGTACCCCGCGCTCGCGCATCTCTTCGCGGGTTCCGGTCAGCTCCGCTGTCGCGCCCAGCTTCGCGAGCACGTCGTGCGCTTTCCGCAGCTCGCGCATCCCCTCTTCGCGCTCGCCAACCTCCATCAATGCGCCCGCCAGTCTGCGCCTGATCTTCGCCGCCTGCGGCGGGAACGGTATCGCCTCGAGCTGTTCGACCGAAGAACGCAGCAGTGGGATGGCGCGTCGAGGCTGGCCGTCGCGAAACCACGCCAACAGACCATCGCACGCGTCCGCGTAGGCGAGACCAAGCCGGTGCTTGAGGCGGCCCGCGTCTTTGCGCATTCGTGCGAGATGCAGAGCGGCTCGGTCGAAGTCGCGCGCGGTGAGCGCCGCTTCCCCTACCATCGGCAGCAGCCACTGAAGCGACCACACCACGTAACCGGTTCGATCGGCGATTGCGAGCCCCGCCTCCCCGATCCGCACCGCTTCCCGTGGATTGCCCATCTCCAGGTGATACGATGCGAGCCCGAGGTGGGCGGGCACGATCGACGGCACATCGAGCGCTCGATCGCCAGCGCCCTCGAGTGACCCGGCTTTCTCACCACCGGCGAGTTTCCAGGCCAGATCGAAATATTCCTTCGCGCGCTCGGTCGATCCCCGCCACAGGTAGATCAGCCCGGACCACACGTACAGTCGTGGCAGCAGCATTTTCTGATTCAGCGACTTGGCGAGCGTGATGGTGCGCTCGGCTGTCTCCTGCGCGGCATCCCAGTTACCGACGCTGGAGAAGTACTGCACCGACAGCTCCGCGGACCACAGCGGCAGCAGCGGCGAGCGCATCTGATCCGCGAGCTGCTCGCTGGCGGTGATGTGAGTCACCACCGCATCTGCGTCTCCCGATACGCCGCCCAGCAGCGCCATTCCCCAGTGCGCGGTCCATTCCAGCATGCGCTGGCCCGAGGCGGCCGCGTGAGCGAGGGCTTTTGTACCGTGCTCATGCGCGAGCTCGAGGGGACCGGTCCAGGCGTACAACAAAAGGAGCGCGCGGTGCGCGCGAGAAAGAAGGGCGTCGTTGTTCAGCCGGCTCGCAGCGGCAGACTCCAGCGCCGCCTCGACCTCGGCCTGCGCTTCTCTCAGCCGGCCGAGATCCTGGAGCACAATTCCCTTTGCGAGCCGCAGGCGTACGACTGTCGTCGGATCCGCGTGCTCTGCTTCGCGCAGGCCCGCCTCGTAGCGCGCCAGGGCATCGCTGTATTTGCCGCTCCAGTAGAACGCGAGTCCCATGCGGTGCTCGATGTCAGCGAGTGCGTGGCTGTCGCCCCGTTGAGCCGCCTCGGCGCGGGCGCGCTCCCAGAGCGCCATCGCGGCATCGTATTCTCCGAGGCGCTGCCTCGTGCGCGCGAGGGTGGTGATGATGTCTTCGCGCGGCGCGTCGGCAATCGTCGGATCACGGTCGAGATGCTCGAGCGCCGCGGCGAGATAGTCCGCCGCTTCGCGATTGGCGTATTTCTCGAGCGCCGCACGTCCCGCGGCGTGTAGATACCGGACGGCTTTTCTCGCCAACGCCTGGGAATGAGCGCGCGCGAAATGCAGCGCGAGCTCGTCGGCGTGCACCGGCGCCGTGTCACCGTAGAGACTCTCCAGGGCCTCGGCAATGGTTGCGTGGAGCAGTCTCGCCCGCGCCTGGCCCAGCTCCGAGTAGACGACCTGCTGCAGGAGCGGGTGGGTGAAGTCGTAATAGATGGCGTCCACGTTCCCGGTCTCCGCGAGAACGCGCTGCGCGAGCAGCTCGTCGATGCCGGCGACGATGTCTTTCTCGGATAGATCGGACACCTTCGCGAGGGTGTCGTACGGCGCGCGTGTCCCGATGACCGCGGCGAGATTGGCGAGGGTGCGCGCGTTCACCGACAGTCGGTCGATGCGCGCCTTGATCACGTCGCGGATCGTCGACGGCAGCCGCAGGGTCTCCATCTCCCAGCCGGTCCACCGTCCGTCCTTGCGCGACAGCGCGCCGGAATCCACCAGCGACTTCAGGGTCTCCTCGACGAAGAACGGATTTCCGCGCGTCCATTCGTAGAGCATCGTCGAAAAGTGTCGCGTCGCGTTGCGATCGGCGCCGAACATCTGATGGACGAGATCATCGACATCGCCCTGCTTCAAGGGCGCCAGGCGATGCGACGTGAGAAGCCCGAGTCGCTGCAGCGATTGCTCGGTCGTGCGCAGGACCGGATTCGAGTCGCGTTCCGTCTCGTTGTACGTCCCGAGCAGCATCACTTTATGTGATTCGATCTGCCGGGCGATGAAGTGCAACAGCTCCAGCGACGACGCATCGGCCCACTGAAGATTCTCGAGGACGATGAACAGCGGCTGTTTCGCCGACAGGCGACCCAGGAACTGGGTGAAGTTCCAGAGCAGGCGCGCCTTTATCTCCGACGGATCGCCGCCGGCAGAGCCGCGCTCGCGATCGGCCGGTCTTCCGAGATTGGGGAACAGGTACCCGAAATCGGCGGACGCGCCGCGGGTGAGGACCGACAGCGCGGCCGGATCCATCTTCTGAACAACCGGGAGAAGCGCGTCCGAGAACAATGCGTAAGGAACGCCGGTCTCAACAGGATAGGCGCGGCCGGTTGCCACGTTCCAGCCGCGCTTCCCCGCTCGCTCAGCCGCCGCGGCGGCGAGGCGCGTTTTGCCGATCCCGCCCTCGCCGACGATGAAAACCGTGCGTCCGGATCCCTTTGCCGCCTCGTCGATTGTCTGAGAGAGGAGCGCCAGCTCGGCGCTCCGACCGACCAGCGGTGCCTCATCAGGCCTTGGCATGAGCGCCAAATGTACGGCGCCAATTTTTTCGAGCCAGTACCTGAGGGCAGGACCGCCGCCGGAGTTCATCAACCGGGATTCCCCCTGCTGGAGAATCGGCTTCGTCGGACCTGGATGGTGCATTCGTTGCCCCTTGAAAATGCATGGCCGCGAACGATCTGCGGGACGCCGCGCACGCGTTGAGAGATGTCGAAGCGGACTACCGTCCGCTTCTCGACAGAGTCGGCGACGCCCAATTCGTCCTACTTGGCGAAGGTTCGCACGGCACCCACGACTTCTATCACGCGCGGGCGGAAATCACCAAGCGTCTGATTATCGAGAAGGGTTTTACCGCCGTCGCGGTCGAGGCGGACTGGCCGGACGCCTATCGAGTCAACCGCTACGTACGGGGCGAAGGCGACGACCGCGATGCCAACGCAGCGCTGGCGGGATTCGAGCGATTTCCAACCTGGATGTGGCGGAACACCGTCGTGCTCGATTTTGTCGAGTGGCTCCGCGAAGAAAACTCATCGCGCAACGAACGGGGCAAGACCGGCTTCTTCGGGCTCGATCTCTACAGCCTATTCAGCTCCATGCGGACGGTCGTCGACTATCTGGAAAAAGTCGATCCCGACGCGGCACGACGCGCGCGCTATCGCTACTCCTGCTTCGAGCACTTTGGGGAGGACAGTCAGGCGTACGGCTACGCGGCGAGCTTCGACCTCACGCGCTCCTGCGAGAACGAGGCGGTGAATCAGCTTGTCGAGCTGGAGCGCCGGGCAATCGAGTACCTCAGCCGCAGCGGCGGCGATGACTTCTTCGACGCCGAACAGAACGCGCGACTCGTCAAAAACGCCGAGGAGTATTACAGGTCGATGTTCAGAGGCCGCCACTCGTCATGGAATCTTCGCGACACGCACATGGTCGAGACTGTCGACGCGCTGGTCGCGCACTACGAGCGGCATGGCCGGACGCCGAAAATCGTGATCTGGGCCCACAACTCTCATCTCGGCGATGCGCGCGCCACCGAGATGGGCAATCGCGGTGAGCTGAACGTCGGGCAGCTCATTCGTCAGAAGTACGACGACAGAGCAGTGCTGGTCGGATTCACCACCTATACCGGTACCGTAACCGCCGCGCACGACTGGGACGACCCTGGCGAGCAGCGCCGCGTCCGACCCGCGCTTCCGAACAGCTACGAGCTCGGGTTTCACGAGGCGGGCGTGCCGTGCTTCTTTCTCGACCTTCGCGGCACCGCCGCGAACACGGAGCTGATGAAGTCGCCGCATCTCGAGCGCGCGATCGGCGTCGTGTACCGCCCGGAAACCGAGCGTATCAGCCACTACTTCCTCGCCGACATGCGCCGCCAGTTCGACGCTGTCTTTCACTTCGACGAGACGCGCGCGCTCGAGCCACTCGAGAAGCCCGAGCGCTGGCACGAGATCGAGCCGCCGGAAACCTTCCCGTCCGGAATTTGAGCTACCGCTCCTCCGGTGGCTTCGCCTTCGACGACAGGTCGAGCATCTTGGCCTCGCCGAGATAATCCACCGTCGTCAGATCGCCGATCTGGCGGAGACGCTGAACGATTCCCGCGATTCTCGCCGAGGCCGCGAGAATCTCGCGCGAGATTTCCGGCAGCTCGCCGGGGTTCACATCCTTGTCGAGGAGCTCCGCGTTGAGCATGAGCACCGTCAGCGCGTTGTTCATCTCGTGCGCCACGGCGATCGTCGTCTCCACGATCCCCGCCAGCCGGGCACCTTCCGCCCGGTCTTCTTCCATTGCGCGCCGGAGGGTGATGTCCTCCATTTGGCCGATGCAGTACATCGGCCTTCCGGTCTGGTCGTGCACCGCCGAGACTCCGAGCGAGACCCAGATCACCCGCCCATCCTTGCGCACGTAGCGCTTGATGCGGTGGTAGCTGCCGATCTCGCCCGAGATCAGCCGCTGCAGCTGCTCGAGGTCGATTCCCACGTCATCCGGATGTGTCATGTCGGCGAACCTGCGCCCGCGCAGCTCCTCCTCGGAGTAGCCAAGCATCTCACAGAGCGCATGATTGGCTCTCAGCCACCGACCCTCGAAATCCACGAACGCCATGCCGTGTGGCGACTGACGGAACGCGTTGGCGAACCTTTCCTCGCTCTCGCGGAGTGCGCGTTCGATGTCGTTGCGCCTCGACATGTCGCGAATCAGGCCCAGAAAGGCGCGCTGTCCCGCGAATACGATTGGCATCGAGACGATCTCGGCCGGAATCACGGTGCCATCCTTCGAGACGAAACTGACGTCGATCGGTTCGCCAATTTTCTCTCCCCGCGCGAGCTCGAGCAGCCTGCGCTCTACCGTCCGCATCGATTCGGGCGAGACGAACTCGAGTATCCGCTCCCCGACGAGGTGCTCGGGTGTAGAACCGAGCCGCGTGGCGGCAAACGGATTCAGGTAGAGAAACTTCTCCAATGTGTAGACAATGACGGCCTCGGGCGCGGCTTCGATCATCGCGCGAAAGTCGGCGGCCGTCGGTTCAATCGCCATTGGGAGCGAATATACTGCTACTGGGGAGGGCCTTGGTTATTTTGGATTGACGCACGGGCCGCCCGCGACCAGGGCATCATTCGCGCCGCCACGTTCGACAAAGCATTTCGCGAGGAGCACAGCACTGAAAAAGGGCGCACGCAGTGAAAGCAGAAAGCGCAAAGCTATCGCCCAGCCGACGCCGGCGGATGCGCCGGACCGGACGCGCGAGCTCGAAGAAGCTGACAGGACCGCCGGCTATGTCGCCCACGAGCTGAACAACCTTCTCACCGTCGTTCAGATAAACACCGAGTTTCTCCTCGAGGCAGCGGGCGAGAACTCCGAGAGCGCCGAGGAGCTCGGCGAAATTCAGCGCGCTGCGCGACGCGCCTCGATTCTCGCCCGCCAGCTCCTCGCATCGTCGCGACACGAGCCGTTTGACGCCGCGGTCGCGGAGGAGAACCTTAAAAAGAAGGCGGCCGCGAAATCTGCGTCACTCGCGGAAAAAGCTCCGCGCGTGGCGGAGACCATTCTGCTGGTGGAAGACGAAGCGGCGGTTCGCTCACTGGCCAGAAAGGTGCTGATCCAGCGAGGATTCCGGGTTCTCGAGGCTTCCGATGGAGCGATCGCGCTCCGCATCGCCGCCAGTCACGTCGGCGAGATCGATCTCGTTCTCACCGACGTGGCCATGCCCAACCTCGGTGGGCGCGGAATGGTCGAAGAGCTGCGTGAGCTGAGCCCAGGGCTCCGCGTGCTCTTCATGTCCGGATACGCGAAAGAAGAGGTCTTCCCGGACAAGGCGAGCGCTGCCACCACGCCGTACCTGCAGAAGCCCTTCACCAGCGACACCCTCTATTCCCAAGTGCGATCCGCGCTCGGCTACGCCGAGTGATCGGATAACGACGCCGGGCTAGGCCGCGGCGAGCTGGCTCGTGCAGTGAGGGCAACGGCTCGCGGCCGCATCGATCTCCATCTTGCAATACCGGCATTTCGGCGCCTCGGCCGCCGGCTTGATGAAGATCTTGGAAATCCGCCACGCCACGAAGCCGATGATGATGAAGTTGATGACGGCAGAGAGAAAATCACCGACACCGAACTTCACCGTCCCGACGCTCCACGTAGCCTTCTGCCACTCACCACCCGGCCCGATCGCCACGATGATCGGCATGATGAAATCATCGACGACCGCCTTCACCAGCGCGTTGAGAGCAGTGCCGACGACGACAGCGATGGCAAGGGCAACCACGTTTTGCTTGAGAAGAAATTCCTGAAACTCGCTCAGCATTCGCATTGGCACCGTCCCTCATGGTCAGGTTGACAGCGACAAATTAGCACTTTCCATTTGGCGCGCACGGAGGGTCGCAAAGCGCCGGATCGCGGCGATGCCGGCGATGGGTCCGAGCGCGAGTATCGCAAAGCTCCAGCGCCATCCTGTCCGCTGCGCAATCGTCGGTACCAGCTGCATTGGCAGCATCGTGAGCAGAAATCCGAGAGATGTTTGCACCGTCAACGCCGTACCCACCGTGTGGGCGGGAACGGATTCGGTTACCAGGGTGCTGAACTGCGCGCTGTCGGCGATCACGAAAAATCCCCACGTCATGGCCAGCGCTCCCAGCACCCAGAGCGGACCCCCGAAAAGAACTCCACTCAAGATGCAGCAGCAGCCGCTCATGACGAGGGAGATCGTGACGAGCCGCGGCCGGCCGCGGCGGTCGGCGAATAGTCCGCCCCAGACCGAGCCAAGCCCCCCTATCGCGATGGTGAGGAATGCGAGGAGCGAGATCAGCCGCGGGGCGCGCAGATGCCCGCCCGCGTGCGCGGCGACGCTGGCGCCCAGGAAGTAGGGGATCCACGTCCAGAAAGCGTACAGCTCGAACATGTGACCGAGGTAGCTCCCCGTCGCGAGACGCCACTCCCGCACCTTGATCACATCGAGGACATGGCTCCAGGAAAACGGTCGCGAGGCGAACGGAAACGGTCCATCCCGATACCAGAAGCCAACCAGGCCGGCAGCGACCAGCGCTCCGACGCTCGAGGTCAGCACTACCGGCCGGAGTCCGACGTGGGGTAGAGCGCGAACGAAGTACGGTGTTGCCTTGCCGACGGTAAGCGCTCCCACGATGACGCCGATGGCCAGTCCGCGCTCGGCGCGAAACCAGGTGGCGATCATCTTCATTGCCGGCGGATACACCCCCGCCAGGAAGAAGCCGGTCAGAAACCGCATCACCAGCGCCGGCGGATAGCCCGGCGCGGCGAGGACGAGCGCGTTGGCCAGGGCACCGAGGACAGCGCTGGCGCTGAACAGCCGCCCGGCCGGAATCACGTCCGCGAGGTTCAGAATGGCTGCTACTGCCGTCCCGACGACGAACCCGAGCTGAACCACCGTGGTGAGCCACCCTGCCTCGGCGGTGGTGAGGCCCCACAGGGCTCGGAGCTGGGGGGTGACCGCGCTGGCGGAAAACCAGAGCGACATGCCCAACAACTCGGCAAAACCGAGTAACGCAAGCACCCGCCAACGCGTCGAGTATATGTCGGGCGACATCGTCAAAAATTAGCCTCCTCCACCAGCAACTTCGACATTGCGTGTACGGAATCGAACCAACGTCTGAAATGCGCCGCGAATCTCGATTTCCGCTCTGCCGAAAGGCGTAGCTGACGCCCCAATCCATGACCAATCCGCCGCCCGTCGCGCCCCCAACGACGCCCGCAGCGCCCCCGAGCTCGGCAAAGCCGACGGTGGCGACCCTGTCGCGCGAGCTCGCGGACTTCCTGGTGGAGCTGTCTATAACGCTCAACAAGCACGCTATCTACCCACAGAGCCACCCACTGCTCGACGTGGCCGTCGACGGCGTGGCGGGACGCCTGGCAGCGCTTTTCGTCGGATACCGGGATTCGCTCTCTATCGGCGTCGCCCGACGTCAGTTGATCATCGAAGGAGTCGCCACCGATCCGCTCAACCCGGTGCTCAAGGAGCTCGCCCAGAGACTTCACGATCATCACGTCGGCGCCGTGAAATTCGTGCGTGGCATTACGCGAGAAGAGCTGGGATCCGCTCTGGCCGCGCTGGCAGTCGACCCAACACGTTCCGAGAAACCGATCGGGCACGACACCGAGCACCTCGGCACAGTCTGGCCGCACGTGCGCTTCTTCCCGCTCACCTACGACCGGCTGCAGCTGATCGAGGAAGATCCACGCGATGAGACACGGGCTCCGGGTCAGATGGCGGCGGGACGCGCCACCCAGCTCTGGATCGGCCTCGCCCGTGCCGCCCTCGTCTCCGACGCGTCCGGTCTCAGCGCAGCCCAGGACGACGACGCGGACAACGCCGCTCTCGAGCCGGCGGCGGTCGCCCGGGCCATCGACGAGCACCAGCGCGAGGAAGCTTACGATCAGGTGATCGTCGGCTACCTGCTCCAGATCGGCGAGGAGCTGAAGACCGCCGAAGGTCCGGAGGCAGTCGGACTGCAGCGCCGAGTCTCGCGCCTGGTGGGATCGCTCAAGGAATCGACCCTCGAAAAGCTGCTGGAGATGGGCGGCGACAAGGCACAGCGCCGGAAATTCATCCTCGACGCATCGCAGGGCGTAACCGTCGAAGCGGTGATCGATCTCGTGAAGGCGGCATCCGCCGCCGAAGGTCAGACCATCTCGCACTCGATGCTGCGGATGCTGTCCAAGCTTGGGCATCACCCGACGGTCACGGGCACCCGCGGATATACGGATCCGACTCTCCGCGACGTCATGAAGCGCCTCGTCGACGACTGGAGCCTCGATGATCCCAATCCGGAAGCCTACCGCCAGGCGCTCCAGGTGATGTCGTCAGTGCGGAAGGTACCCGCCAAACCCAACGGCGCGGTGCCGACCGAGTGCGAGCCGGAGCGAGTGATTCAGATTGCGATCGAAGTCGGCACCACTGGACCACAGATCGAAGCGGCGATGGCGGAGCTCGCGCAGGCGGGCCGCGTTGATCTCCTGCTCGACATGGTCGAGCGCGCGCCCAGCGCCGAATCCGCGGCGCCCGTCTCGGAGTTTCTGCGCAACAAGCGCGTATTCGAATCGCTCCTCGAGCAGCCTCGAATCGACATGCCACTGGTTGGCCGCTTCGTGCAACGCATGGGAGCCGAGGCAGTCCCGACGCTGCTGGCCGCGGCGCTTTCGTTCGAGGATGCGAAAATCAGGTCCCAGCTCTACGACATCCTGCAGTCGATGGGCGACGTCGTCGGCGACGCCATTGCTGCGCGCATTCCCGACGCGAGCCAGGTTGTGCAGCGTGAGCTTCTGGCCCTGCTCGGGCGGCTCGGCGGGCTGCCGGAAGATTTCTCACCGCGGGCCTTTCTGGACTCCGCCGATCCTCTGGTGCGGCGCGAGGCAGTGCGGCTGCTGCTTCGCAATCCCACCGACCGCGACGAGACCATCATAACGGCGCTCTCAGATCCCGATGACCGCGTGGTGTTCGCCGGACTCACGGTCGCGCAGGATCGCTGTCCGCCCGGGGGGATCGACCTGATCAGGCAGCGCGTCGACCGGGGCGAGCTCGACTCGCAGCTGCGTACCATGGGCATCAGAATCGTCGCGCAAAAGCGCAACGCCGACAGCCTGGCGTGGTTCCTGGCCTTCGTGATCTCCGAAGCCCACTGGCCCCGCAAGCCGAAGCTGCGCCCATCGACGCCGGAAATGCTCGCCGCGCTGAGCATGATCGCCACCCACTGGCGGAATGATCCGGCCGCCGACGCCGCGCTCAAGCTTGCCGAGCAAAGTCGCGACCCCGAAGTCCGTGGCAAGATCGCCAGGACGAGAGCCGCAAACCCGAAGACTCCGCCCGGCAATGAGTGATCCGATTCGCTTTCTGGTCTCGTTCGGCCAAGCCGTCTCGACGATGGCTCTGTACAACGACGGACATCCGGCGCGCGAGCGCGCGGTCGACCGGTCGTACCGGTGCCTGCGCGATCTCCAGGAGCAGGATAAGCATCCGCGCTTCTCCTTCCTCGGCGAGGAAACCGTTTATCAGGACACGCCGCTGCGAGAGCTCGGCGACTGGGAGTGGGCGACGCGACTGGCGCAGGCCGGGGTGCAGCGCATTGAGCTGGACACCGAGGTAACGCGCGAGCAATACGAGGAATTCCTCGAGGAGATCATGGCGCGCATCACGCTCTCGGTGATCGATACCGCCGAAGCGCGCCACAACCGCCCGACCGGCATCAAGATGGGAGCGCTCGGGATTCGCGGCGAGAAAAAGGAAATCGACAAGAGCTTCGAGACGCCGGTGCCCGTCGCGACGATCTCCTATTCGCTTGGGGAGGAAGCCGAGTCAATTCAGTCGATGCACCGCGAGGTGCAGGTGCGCGGCAAGCTTCCGCTCGCCGAGGCCGAGGCTGTGGTGCGGTCGCTGTCGATGGCGATGCACGGCGACCAGCAGATGATTCTGCCGCTGCTGCAGCTGCGCGAATTCGACGAGTACACCACCACGCACTCGCTCAACGTGTCGGTCCTAACGATGGCTCTCGCCGAGCACCTCGAGCTGAACCCGCAGGACGTGCGCACCTTCGGCATCGCCGGCCTGCTCCACGATCTGGGCAAGATCAACATTCCCGAGGAGATCCTGAACAAGCCCGGCAAGCTGACCGACCAGGAGCGGCAGGTGATGCAGTCGCATCCGGTGTCCGGCGCGCGGCTGATCATCGAGAGCGGCCGCAAGCTCGATCTCGCCGCGGCGGTCGCGCACGAGCACCACATCATGATCAACGGTCAGGGTTATCCGGCGCGGCACTACGGGCGCAGCTGCCACAAGGCGAGCAACCTGGTGCACGTCTGCGACGTGTACGACGCGCTGCGCACTCGCCGGCCCTATCGCGACGCGTGGGAGTCGGAGCGCGTGCTCACGTACATCGAGGAGCGCGCAGGAACGGAATTCGAGCCGGAGATTGCGTCGGCGTTCGTGAAGATGATGCGAAAGGTCGAAGGTGGTATTCAGCTTTCGCCGGTTCCACCCGCCGCGAACGGCACGCAGCCGGTCACTCCCGCGCAGAACGGCGCCGCGCCCGTGCCCCCCGCCGAGCAAATCACAAAGAAGGCGCCGACCGAAGGGTCGCCGTAGCGCCGGACCTTACACCAGGATTACGACGGTACCGACGGAGATGCGTCGGTACCGACTGATTCCCGTTGCTTGCTCTTCGAAGCGCTCGTCAAATCAATAGCAGTTGACGCGCAGTTTTTTTCCCGTGGAGGAAGCACACAATGTCCCGCAATAGAAAGGGTTTCACCCTTATCGAGCTTCTGATCGTCGTCGTCATCATCGGCATTCTTGCCGCGATCGCGATTCCGAAGTTCGCGAATACGAAAGAGAAGGCATACCTCGCCGCGATGAAGTCCGACCTTCGCAACATGGCGACCTATGAAGAGCAGTACGCTGCCGACAACGGCGGTGCGTATTTCGGTGGTACCGCGACGTCCGCGGCTCCGCTGCAGGGCTTCACCCCGTCACAGAACGTCACGGTCGTCGTTACCGACGACCCTGGTCCGCCGCCTTCGTGGAGCGCTACCGCGTCTCACACCCAGACTGCCAAGACCTGCGACATGACGAATGGCGTCATCACCTGCACCTGATGCGGGGATGTACGTTGGGATAAAAAAGGGACGCCGCGAGGCGCCCTTTTTTATTTCGTGTCTCTAGCTTCGTCGCCCTCGCGGCTGCTCGAACAACATCGTCGAGGGCACGTCGCCGAGCCCCGACGCCGCGAGCCACTTCTCGAGTCCGTTTGCCAGGCTGCGCCGCTCTGACGCGCGCAAACGACCGAAGCCGTCGATCAGCTCCTCCTGGATCGCGCGCGGTGATTTGCGCAGCAGGTTCGAGCCCTGGCGGGTGAGCCTGAGCGACGAGCGTCTGGCGTCGCGCGCGTCGGGCGTGCGCGTGATCAGCCCTTTCGCGATCAGCTGACTGACGATCTGGGAAACAGTGCTGTGGGTCGTCATGGTCACCGCTGCCAGATCCTTCACCGATTGATCGGGGACCTGAGCGAGCTCGCTGAGCACGAACAGCTGCGCCGCGCTGATCCGGAATTCCCGCTCGACCGTTTCAGCGGCCGAGCGCAGTCCGCGCACCATTCGGCGAATTGCGTTGAGTGCCCTCGCTACGTCGGGCTGCTTGGTGGTTTTTCGCGCCATGTAAATGACCCGGGTGGGTCTCGAACCCACGACCTACGGATTAAAAGTCCGTTGCTCTACCAACTGAGCTACCGGGTCGATCTTGAGACCTGAAGATAAACGCGATGGTTGGCCTTAGGCACCATCCGTTTTGCTCCATCGCGCGCGACCGCGGCGCATCACAAATCTGCGTTGAGTGCCGATTTCAGCCCGCTCCCGTGCACCGGACCGCACTTCAAGTGTCGGCGGCCTATGGCGAAACGTCACTAGAGTAACCCGTAGTGCGGGCGCGAAAATGCCATTCACCTTCCCAAAGGTCAACGCCGTCATTCGTGCTGTCCGAATGTCCAGACAGCGCGAGGTTGCAGCCGCGCGCATGGCAGCACTCGAGGAAAGCAACAACGTCCTCCAGACCCAGGCGCGACAGCTCGAGCATCAGACCAACGAAGCCCGGGAGCTGGCGCACGAGCTGGCCTTAACCAATGAGGAGCTGAGGGCCGCGATCAGCGAGGCGCGAAAAGCCTGGGCCGCCGCCGACGCCGCCAACCGCTCGAAGGCGGAATTTCTGGCCGTGATGAGCCACGAGCTCCGCACTCCCCTCAATTCCATCGGCGGCTACGTCGATTTGCTGGAGATGGAGCTCCGCGGACCTCTCACCGAAGCGCAGCGCGCAGATCTGGGCCGCATCAAACGCAGCCAGGAGCACCTACTCGGCATCATCAACGACATCCTCAACTTCACCCGCCTCGAGGCGACCGAAGTGAAGTTCGACATCATCGAGGTTTCGGTGCGCGCCCTCGTCGTCGACCTCGACGCGGTGGTGAGTCCGCTCGCGCGCGCGAAAGCGCTCGAGTACCGCTGCGACATGCCCTCGGGGAACGTCTATGTGCGCACCGACCCCGACAAGCTTCGACAGATCATGATCAATCTGGTGTCGAACGCGGTAAAGTTCACTCCCGCCGGCGGCCGCATCCGGGTCGCGTGCACGGTCGGCGAAAAGACCGTCTCCATCCACGTCGCCGACACGGGCGTCGGAATCCCGGTGGACAAGCAGGAGTCGGTATTCGAGCCGTTCGTCCAGCTCGATAGAGGTCTCACCCGCACCACCGATGGCACCGGGCTCGGCCTCCCGATCAGCCGCGGGCTGGCGCGCGGGATGGGGGCGGACATCACCCTCGAGAGCGAGGAAGGCGCCGGCTCTACGTTTACGCTCGCGCTCCCGCGCGCCGCCAGGCGTGCAACACCGATGGAACTGCCGCGTTTCCACAAACGCTGAGAGAATGAATTCTCCTCGAATGGTCTGAACTTCGCATTGGTAGCCCTGGAGACTATTCGAGGGCGTAGCAATGGCTGTGGCAGTGGAAGGTGTTAGCTCGAAGGGCGCGCTGAAGTGTCGTCGCAAGTTCCTGCGCTTTTTCCGCAAGGGGTTCTACGACGCGAAGTACATCGACTGGGAGCGCGGCTACAAGTGGGACGCCCACGAGCGCTGGGAAGAGATTCTGGACCGGAAAACCCATCACGATTTGATTGCCGACGGCAGCTACGCCGAAGTCGCGCGGCGCGCGGTGACTATAGAATCGCGCACCAACCTGCTGTTCTCCTTCGAGAAGATGGCGCTGCGCGACGCAGTCAAATCAACCGCCGGCGCCAGGTCGTTCGCCGAGGGACTCTACGATTTCCTGTACGGGCGCGGCACCCTCGAGAACCGGTTCGAGGAGTGGTGCTCGACTGTTGCCGGACTTCCGCGCCGACAGACCAGAGTTCTCACCTGGCCGTTGCTCACGGTGTTCGGCTTTCTCGCACAGCCTGAGACGCACTTCTTCCTCAAGCCGATGGTGACGCGCACCGCGGCGGGGGAGTACGGCTTCGATTTCCGCTACCGTTCGAGTCCCAACTGGGAGACGTACACCAATCTCCTCGAGTTTGCGCAGGTCGTGTCGGACGACCTGAGCGATCTGGAGCCGCGGGACATGATCGACATCCAGTCATTCCTCTGGGTGCAGGGCTCCGACGAATACGAGGAATAGCACAAGGCCGCATCGGCTCGAGCCCGTTTGGGTCGATTTGTAGGTGCCGGAGGCAGTGAGTCGGTCGTCCTTATTACGACGGATTCTCTCTTCGCACCCCGGTTTTGCCCAACGAACAGGCATTGACGAGCCCGGCCAGGCTCGCCGCTCTCAAAAAGACAGGACTTCTCGACGGTCCCTGCGAGGACTGCTTCGACGCTTTCACGCGTCTCGCAGCCCAGCTCGTGGGCGTTCCGACGGTGCTGATCTCTCTCGTCGACTCGGGGCGCCAGTACTTCAAGAGCACCGCCGGCGCCGAGGCGCCGACCCGCGGCTGGCACCCGCTCGATGCCACCTACTGCCAGGATGTCGTCGGCAGCGGCGCTCCGATCGTCGTCGCCGACGCCTGGAATGAGACGGCGCTCACGGGCCGCGGTACGAAGGCCCGCGCCTATGCGGGTTTTCCCCTTACCACCCAAGATGGTCAAGTCCTCGGGACTTTTTGCGCTCTCGACGATCGGCCCCGTGATTGGAGCCGGCGTGACATCGAAGTGCTGACTGCGCTCACGACCGCGAGCCGCTCCGAGATCCAGCGTCGCATCGCCCAGCGTGCGGCGCATGATACCCAGCTCCGGCTGATGGCGGAGCGCACCCTCGCGCACGCCGTGCAGCAGCAGATGCCGGTCGGCGTCATTGTCGCCGAGATTCCGGGCGGTCGCCTGGTTTCGGTCAACGCGCAGATGACCGAGATATTCCGCACGTCGTTCATGCCGGCGGCGGACCTGACTGGATATACGGAGCTGGTCGGATTTCACGACGACGGCAGGCCATACACCGCCGTCGAATGGCCGCTCGCCCGTACCGTCGTGACCAAAGAGCGGATACGCGGCGAAGAGATCAGAATCCGACGTGGCGATGGGACCGACGGATACGTTCGAATGAGCTCCGCGCCGGTTCAGGATGCCGATGGAAACATCGTCGCGGCAGTCGCGATCGTCGTCGATGTCAGCGAGCAGCGCAGCGCCGAGCGCGCGTTGCGCACCACCGACGAGCGCTTCCGCTTCGTCGCCAAAGCAACCAACGACGTCATCTGGGACTGGGACATCAGGACCAACGCCCTCGTCTGGAACGACTCGGTCGAAGCTGTGTTTGGGCACAAGCAAAACCGGATCTTCCCCGAGATACAGTGGTGGTACGATCACATCCACCCGGAAGACCGGGAGCGAGTCGTCGCCGGAATCCACGGCGTGCTCGACCACGGCGGCACGAGCTGGAGCGATCAATACCGCTACCGTCGCGCCGACGGCAATTACGCCAACGTGATGGACCGCGGCTACATCGCGCGCGACAACACAGGCGAGCCCCTGCGCATGATCGGCGCGATGACCGACGTCACCGAGAAATCACGCTCGGAAGCGGCCATCCGCTTTCAGGCGCAGCTCCTCAACGCCGTGCAGCAGGCGGTGGTCGCCACCGATCCGGAAGGCATCGTCATCTTCTGGAACGATTTCGCCGAGAAGCTTTACGGATGGGCGGCCGAGGACGCGGTCGGCAAACCGATTCAGGAGCTGACACCCTCGCCGTTCCTTCGCGAGCACAGCGCGGACATCTTCGAGCGCGGCGCCGCAGGCGACAGCTGGACGGGAGAATTCCTGGTGCAGGGCAAGAGCGGCAAAGCCTTCCCCGCCCTGCTCACGACATCTCCAATTCGCGACGAGCGTGGCACAGTGCTCGGCTTCGTGCTTGTCTCGATCGATCTCAGCGAGCGCCGCGCGCTCGAGGAGCAGTTCCGCCAGTCCCAGAAGATGGACGCAGTCGGACGACTGGCGGGCGGTATCGCCCACGACTTCAACAACCTGCTGACGGTGATCCGGCTGAATACCGAGATCATCATGGACGGATTCGATCCCACGGATCCCCGCAGCGAGGATGTGAAGCAAATCAGGAGCGCGGCCGAGCGGGCGTCGTCGCTTACCAGGCAGCTGCTCGCGTTCAGCCGCAAGCAGATTCTGCAGCCACGCGTCCTCGACATGAACAGCGTCGTTTCCACCGTGCAGCCGATGTTGCAGCGCCTGATCGGTGAAGACATTACGATCGCCTCGAGCTGTAGCGCACGCGGGTACGTAGTCGCCGATCCCGGCCAGATCGAGCAGATCCTCGTCAACCTGGTGGTGAACGCGCGCGACGCGATGCCGCAGGGCGGTACCATCAGCATCGAGACCCAGAACGCGACGCTCGACGAGACCTACACCAGCGAGCACGCGCCGGTGGTTCCCGGTCGCTACGTCATGCTCGCGGTGGGCGACAACGGCGTTGGAATGAGCCGCGACACCCGAGAGCACGCATTCGATCCGTTCTTTACGACCAAGGAAGCCGGCAAGGGCACGGGCCTGGGCCTGGCAACGGTCTACGGAATCGTGAAGCAATCCGGTGGCTATGTCTGGATCTACAGCGAGCCGGGCCTCGGCACGACCCTCAAGCTCTATTTCCCCGAGGTGAGCGCTGCCGCCGCATTCACCAACGTGGAATACAAGCCTAGCGCGAAGCTCGGTGCCCGCGGATCGGAGACGATTCTGCTCGTCGAGGACGAGGAGTCCGTACGTGGCCTGACATCGCGCATCCTCGAGAAGCAAGGCTATCGCGTCATCGTTGCGCAGCACGGACGGGAAGCGATGGACATCGCCACCCGCGAAGTTGGCCACATCGACCTCGTCCTCACCGACATCGTGATGCCGGGTATGAACGGTCGAGGCCTCGTCGAGCGCCTCGCCGGCATCCGTCCCCGCATCAAATCCCTTTACATGTCGGGATATACGGACGACGACATCATCCGCCGTGGGTTCATCGAGCCCTCCAAGAGCTTCCTGCAAAAGCCCTTCACTTCAGAGTCCCTTCTCCAAACGGTAAGAAAGGTCCTCGACGAAGGCTGAGCCGCTCAGGCTCGTTGTCCGTTACTTGCAGGGGAAGCACCTTTCCATGCAGTCGATCTCGCCGCTCGCCCGCGACACTGAGCTCGCCGGCGAATCCGCGCCCGTGAACGTCCTGATAGTGGACGACCGGCCGGAAAACCTCCTCGCCATTGAGGCGATTCTCGAGCCCCTCGGTGAAAACCTTGTGCGGGCGAGCTCGGGCGAGGAAGCGCTCGGCCATCTGCTCGACTCTGATTTCGCTCTGGTGCTCCTCGATGTCGCCATGCCGGACATGGATGGCCTCGAGACGGCGCGAAGGATCAAGCAACGAAAAAAGACTTCCGGCATACCGCTCATCTTCCTCACCGCGGGCAACCCTGATGAGCGACTTATTCTCCAAGGCTATGAGAGCGGGGCCGTCGACTACCTCTTCAA
Organism: Gemmatimonadaceae bacterium; assembly: GCA_035249045.1. Classification (GTDB taxonomy): domain Bacteria; phylum Gemmatimonadota; class Gemmatimonadetes; order Gemmatimonadales; family Gemmatimonadaceae; genus UBA4720. The sequence continues at coordinate 17,793 of DATFGW010000156.1, forward strand.
GCCGCTCAGCCCGGAAGTGGTGAGATCGAAGGTCAGCGTGTTCTGCGACCTCTACCGGAGCAGAGAGAGAATCCGCGACGCCGCCGCGGAGGTGGCGCGTGCACAAGCGGCGGCCGCCGAGGCCCGTGAAGGCCAGAAACGGCTCTCCGATGTTCTCGAGCGGATCAGCGACGCGTTCTTCGCCCTCGACGAGGAGTGGCGCTTCACCTACGTAAACGAGAAGGCAGCACTGATCCTGCAGCGCCGCCGCGAGGATCTCGTCGGAAAAGTCGTCTGGGACGAATTTCCCGATGTCGTCACCTCGGTATTCGCGGAACAGTACCGGCGTGCCGTCGAATCACAGTCGGTTGTCGCATTCGCCGAGTACTATCCGCCGCTCGACTCGTGGTTCGAGGTCCACGCGTACCCTTCTCCGGAAGGCCTGTCCGTTTACTTCGCCGACATCTCCGACAAGCAGCGCACTCAGCGAATGCTCCAGGAGAGTGAAAAGCGTTTTCGCTCACTGATCGAGTCGACGACGGCGGCCGTCTGGAAAATGGACAGGAACGGCACGATGCTCGTCGAGGAAGACGACTGGCATCAGCTCACCGGCCAGTCTTTCGAGGAGATGCGGGGGGATGGATGGCTCGATGCTGTTCACCCTGAAGATCGCGACAAGACCATCACGGCCTGGCGCCGGGCGCTCTCGGCCGGCGCCATTTACGAAGTCGAGCACCGGGTAAGAACGCGCAGCGGCGAGTACCTCGAGATGCTCGCGCGCGCGGTGCCGGTATTCGATGCGACCGGAAACATCGAGGAATGGGTGGGCACCCATTCCGACATCACGGCGCGCAAGCACGCCGAACGCCAGCGCGACCTCGCCCTCGAGGGGGCCGTCGAGGCGAGGGAGATCGCCGAGCGCGCGCAGGAAGAAGCAGAAATGGCAAATCGTGGCAAGAGTGAATTTCTCGCTACCATGAGTCATGAGTTCCGCACGCCGCTTAACGCCATACTTGGCTATACCCAGCTGATCGACATGGGCGTGCTCGGCGCCGTAAGCCCACCGCAACACGATCACTTGCAGCGCCTGCGCTCGAGCGCCGTGCACCTGCTGGGACTCGTAAATGACATCCTCGATCTTTCGAAGATCGAAGCCGGTCGCGTCAGTGTGGCACGGGAAACGGCTTACGTGAGCGACGTGATTCACGCGACCATCGCGCTGGTCGGCCCGCAGGCAGTGGCGCGCGGCATCGACTATCCCGAGGAGTGCGCCGGCGCGGAAGGGACGTCCTACATGGGCGATCCGGATCGCGTGCGTCAGATCCTCGTGAACCTGTTGTCGAACGCGGTCAAGTTCACCAATCCCGGCGGCGCCGTCACGCTCGAGTGCGGATCCTCCGACCACTCAGATCCCGGTGCACGTCTGGTCGGCGAGGGACCATGGACTTTCATTCGCGTCGCCGACAACGGCATCGGCATTCCTCCCGAACAGCTGACGAGAATTTTCGAGCCGTTCGTGCAGGGAGATTCCGGATACACTCGCTCGGAGGGCGGCACCGGACTGGGGCTCGCCATCAGTCGTCAGCTCGCGCGGCTAATGGGCGGCGACATCACGGTGCAAAGCACCGTCGGCAGCGGCTCGACTTTCACACTATGGCTGCGCGGCGGGGCCTCGGAAGAACGGCCCGCGCCCCAGGCCGACCATCCGGCCGTGACCGATGCAGCCTTGGATGTGGTGGAAGTCAGACACCTTGCGCAGGCGCTTCTCAACCGCATCGATCTCATTGCCGGGACGTACGTGCAGCGGGTGCGGGACGATGACGGAGTTCCGGACTTGTCCGCGGTCAATGAAGCGCATATTCGCGATCACGCCGACACCGTCGTCACGGAGATCGTCCGCGCCGCGCAGCTGCTCGCGGAAACCAGGGGACGCGCCAGCGATTTGCTCCGCGATGGCGCCGAGATCCAGAGGCTGCTCGCCGAGCTGCACGGTGCGCAACGCTACAGGCTCGGCTGGACGGAAGGCGAGATCGCGCGCGACGTCGATCTGCTCTGCGAGCAGATCGTAGATACGATCGCCACCATCGATGTCGATCCGCAGTCGGCGGACTTCATCGTCGACATCGTGCGCAAGATCATGGAACAGTGGAAACAGACCAGCATCCGCGGCTATCGCTTCGCGAAGTCGGCGGGCAAGCGGTGACGTCGCGCCTGTCGACACGCATTCACCGCCGCTTTATTTAGAGCATGATCCGTTTGACGGCGCTCGCTGCCGCGGCGATTGCCGGCGCGATCCTTCCACCGATGGCGAATGCTCAGGACACCGCGGTCACCCGCCTCGAGCCGGTCGTGGTGGAAGTCAGTCGCGGCGCCGGGAAATCACTCCTCGATCTCCCCTACGCGATCAGCGTGCAGAGGCCGGATTCCGCGCGCCCGGGTCAGCGCCACCTGTCGCTCGACGAGAGTCTCTGGCTCATTCCCGGTCTCACCGTTTCGAATCGGAACAACCCATCTCAGGATCCACGCATCTCGATTCGCGGATTCGGAGCCCGGTCAGCGTTCGGCGTGCGTGGTATCAAGGTGTTGCGGGATGGAATTCCCCTCACCCTGCCCGACGGTCAGACCCCGGTGGACTTTCTGGATCTCGAATCCGTCGGCCGCGTGGAGGTCATGCGCGGCAGCGCGTCGTCGCTTTACGGAAACGCCGGCGGCGGTGTCGTCGATATCAGAAGCAGCCAACCGATGCCCGTTCCAGTTGCCGCCACAATCCGCGCCTGGAACGGCAGCTACGGCTCGCGGCGATATGTCGCGAAAGCCGAAGGCACGTCGGGTCGCCTGGGCTATCAGGCCAACGCTGCCCGCACCGAGAACGAGGGATATCGCAGCTACTCTCGGCAGCGAATGTCGAATGGCTTCGCCCGATTCTCTTACGACGCCCCGGGCAGCTCCTACGCGCTGGAGTGGCTGGGTATCAACACTCCGCTCGCCCAGAATCCCGGAGCCCTGACCCGCGCGCAGTTCGAGTCTGATCCTGGGATGGCCGACCCGTTCTCCGTTCGCAAAGGTGCCCGCAAAGCCGTGACCCAATCACAGCTCGGTCTCACAGCGCGGCGGTACGGAGCACGCGGCGAGATCGAGATGTCGGGCTACGCCGGAACCAGAAGCCTCGATAACCCGCTCACCTTCGGCATCGTCGACGTCGGCCGCACCATCTCCGGCGGCAATCTGCGCGCGACGATGCCGTGGTCGCTGTTTGGCGCCGACAATCGCCTAACGGCCGGCGCCGAGCTCCAGCTGCAGAACGACGAGCGCCGGAACTTTACCAACTGCAATGACGTCCCACCCCTCACTGCGCCGACGGCAACCTGCCCGGTCGTCGGAGTTGAGAGAGGCAGCGTCACCCTCGACCAGCGCGAGTTGGTGTCCTCCCTTGGCTCCTACTTACGCGATGAGCTGGAGCTGTCGAGCCGCTACCTCGTCACGGCGGGAGTCCGCGCCGATGGCGTGCGCTTTCGCGTGGAGGATCACCTGATCGACGCTAACAATCCCGACGACTCCGGACGCCGACTGCTCGACGCGATCAGTCCGATGTTCGGCATCGTCGCGCGGCTCGGCGCATCGCACAGCGCTTACGCGAATGTGTCGACCGCGTTCGAGACCCCGACGGCTACCGAGCTCGGCAATCGCCCGACGGGAACCGGCGGCATCAACCAGGATCTCCAGCCCCAGCGCTCCCTCACCTACGAGATCGGGGCCAAGGGAATCTCGGTGAGCGGGCTTCAATACAGCGCCGCGCTGTTCGCGACGTCGGTTCACGACGAGCTGATCCCATTCGACATCCCGGCCAGCAATGGGCGACGGTACTTTCGCAACGCCGGCCGCACGTCCCGGCGCGGCGCCGAGCTCGGCCTCGGCGTCAACACGCGCAACCTGGACCTTGGCGCAGCTTATACCTTCGCGAATTATCGCTTCGTCGATTTCACCGTCGACACCGCCCACTATGCCGGGAATCGCATCCCCGGGATTCCACGGCAAGTGCTTCAGGGAAGCGCCACGCTCCGACTTCCGTTCGTGACCCTCGTTGGAGAAGCCAGCGTTGCCGATCGCATGTTCGTAAACGACGCAAACTCCGAGAGCTCGCCCGGCTATGCGATGTTCAACATGCGCCTGGTGAGCAGTGCTGCGCTGCGCCATTCCGCGGCCGAAGTCACTCTCGGCGTGCAGAATCTTCTCGACACCCGTTATGTCTCATCAGTGAGCGTGAACGCGGCGGGTGGGAAATTTTACGAGCCCGGCTCCCAGCGCGCACTTTATGTGGGACTCACTTTGACAGGGATGGCCGCTCCGCGGTAGCGCACTGACGCAAATGCAAGCGGCGGGCACGGAACTTCCGATTGCGCCCGCCGTGGAACACGACAACCCGGAATCGAAGAAGACCGAGTGGGAAGAGCCTGAAGAGGCAAAGCCCACCAATCCGTTCGGACGCAAAACAGTTCCGCGACCCGAGAGCGGAACCCGTCTCAGCGCGCTGGAGATCCACGAGAACATTCGCGGACCCGCCGTCGAGGAGCTCGAGCGACCCGCGAGCTCTTTGCTATTTTCGTCGCTCGCCGCCGGAATGCTGATTGGCTTCAGCTTCCTCGCCTCGGCCTTCGTCAGCCATTACGCGCCCGAGCCCTACAAGCACCCGCTCGCATCGCTCGCGTATCCAATTGGATTCATGTTCGTGATCATGGGCCGCAGCGAGCTGTTCACCGAGAACACCCTCGAGCCGGTAATCCCACTGCTTCACAAGCGCGATGCCGAGACCTTCAACAAGTTGCTCCGGATGTGGGGGCTGCTGATCGTCGGGAATCTCATCGGCGCTCTCGTGTTCGGCTGGATCCTCGGCGCCACGAACATCATCGACGCTCCACTGCATCCGTCGATGCAGGATGTCGCTCGGCAGAGCACCGAAGGCGGGTTCGGGATGGTGTTCTACAAGGCAATCTTCGGCGGGTGGCTGATCGCGCTGCTTGCGTGGCTGCTTGCATCGACCATCGAGACGACTGCTCAAATCTTCATGATCTGGGTTGCAACCGCGCCGATCTCCGCGTTCCATTTTCGGCATTCCATCGCCGGTAGCGTCGAAGCGTTCTATCGGGCAGTCACAGGAGCTGCGGGTTGGGGAGAGATGCTCGGTAGCTTCATCGTCCCCTCCCTGCTGGGCAACGCGGTTGGCGGGGTACTCCTGGTTGCGCTGTTCAACTACGCACAGGTGGCCGAGGAACACGCCACTACCGAGTAGCGCTAGTTACCGTAGCGTGTAGAGATAGGACGCGATGTCGCGAGCATCGCGCGCCGTGACGCCCATGTTCGGCATTGCCGTCTTTGCGTCGATGCCGGGCGGATTCTCGATCCATCGAATCATATTGTCGGGCTGATTGGGCAGCACGCCCGCAATGAATACTCTCTGCGACACCTGGCCCAGCGGCGGACCTACCATTCCACGCGCCCCCGCGACACCAGGGATGGTGTGACAGGATCCGCAGCCGTAGCGACGGATTGCGTCGCGGCCACGACCGGGATCAGCGTTGGTAATCTGAAACCGATCGTCGCCGGATGCGCGGTCGCACGACGTCAGCGCTATGACGGCAATCAGAAGCACCAGCGTGCGAGGGCTCAGTACCGCGGCGTAGTGACGCACGGAGCGCGTTTCGGATTCCCTGAGCCAGCGTGCGAATAGCACCAGCCCCGCGATCACGTACGGAATGCTTCCTGGAATCCACATGATGATTCCACCGAGCTGCTGGTCTGCGAGCGGGCTCAATCCCCAGGCCGGCGCGGTGGTCGCGTAGGCCGGGTACCACAATCCCGGCGCGAAGGTCAGTAGCGCGCCGAGTGCGCCGGTCTGGAGTGCGGTCGCAAACAGGTAAAACACCGCGCCACCATAGCCGAGCATCGAGTATCTCGCTCCGAAAACCGTCCACCAGAACAGCAGCGCGGTCGAGATAAAGCTCAGATGCTGAAGGCTGTGCATCGTCTCGCTGTGGATGGTCGCCTGATACGGCCCCGGTAAATGCCACACCCAGAGCGCAATGGCGTGGAGTGCGAACGCGACCGATGGACGCGTGAGGATCGACCATGGCGCGCTCACCACCGAGACCTTGGTCGCGCCGCCAACGCCCGTTCGCCAGTCGGGCGGCAGCGCCCAAAGGAACGGAATCAGCGGGCGCCCGAGCACCAACAGCGGCGCGCTGACTGCGATCAGAAGCTCGTGCTGCGCCATATGTGCCGAGAACAGCGATCCGCCGAGTGCGTGCAGCGGTGAGACGAGTGCGATCGCAGCGGCAAGCCAGCCACCCGCGAACGCGGCCGCTTCCCACACGCGAATGCCGGTGCCAACCGACTTTGACCACAGGCGGCGCAGTCCGATTGCGTAGAGCGCGGCAGTCGCCGCGAGGATGATCACTACCGCCGGCTCCCACGACCACGCTGACCAGAGGCCCGATGGCGCGAGCGCCGCAACTGGATGCGCGGCGGCCGCTCTCGGCAGCAGCGCTACTGAGGCCGTGCCCAGCAACGTGGTCAGGTGCCGATGCATGATCCGAGGAAGAAAATCGGAATCCACTGGAAGATGATCTCGATCACGGCCAGCCCGGATGTGAACAGCCCGACCAGTGCCATGAACCTGCTGCGCGGCATCACGCCACCCTCAGTCAGCGGAAAGTCGTCCACACGCTGATAGAACCGCCAGGCAGACAGCCCCGCCGCGAGGGCGATGAGTAGGAAGAGAAAAGAGGCTCCGTGCAGCCACAGCCGGTTGCCGCCGACACACGCACGGTCTACGAGCGGATAATTGACCCAGACCATCAACATTCCCGACATCGGGCCGCCCATCATTCCGAACCAGAGGTCGAGCGAATTTCCGGTGCGCGCGATTTCATGCCGCTGCCGCTCTCCCTGAGCAACGCTTTCGGTCATATGAACCTCACCGACACAAACACGACAAGCCAGAGCGCGACCCACGAGTAGACCACGAAGTACCAATACGCCGCCATCACCGTCGTATCAGTGTAGTGCTTCCGCTCGACGGGGCCGATCAGCATCACCAGCGCGATGAGGAGCGTTTCCAGACTGCCCGCGATCAGGTGCGCGAGGTGCACCGACAGGATCATCCAGGTGATCGATCCATACGCATTGGAGTCGTACCTCGTGTGAAGCCCCGCGAACTCGAATCCGCGCAGGATGATCGCTCCGACACCGCACGCGACCACGACGAGCAGCCATTTGCCGATGCGCGCAGGCGGCTCGTGCGCGAAGGCCAGCTTCGCCGCGTACCACATTGGAAGCAGGCTCACGAGCTGCAGCGCCACATTGGCCGACGACACTCCGAGCTCGGGCAGGAGCGTGCGCGGCGGGGGCCAGGTGTCGAAGTTCCGGCGGATGTAGTAGTAGCTCGCGACGAGCAGCGCGAACGCCGCGCCCTCGATCAGGATCATCAGCAGGTTTCCCCACCAGATGGGGGCGTGATGACTGAACGAGTGGTCGTCGAGGACCGCGACGTCGATGACGGGGCGGCGTCTCACAACGGCTCCCGCGCCACCGGCGTGTCATGGTCCGGTGAGATCGTCGGCCAGAACCATCCGGCGAGGATGATGAACGACGTTATGGCGCCGACCGTCACCCCCCACGGACTGAAGATCGCGATGACGATGGTCCCGCCGCCGAACACCGCGAGGAGTAACGGCAGGATCGTCTCCTTCTTGAACTCGTAACGGCGCTCGGGAATCGCATCCATGATGCTCGTCACCAGTCCTTCGTGCCTGTCGGTACGAAGTCCGGTGACGACCGCAAGCTCGCCCGGCGCAGCATCCCAGATCGGGTCGCGGCCCTCTACGACCGGGATGTAGAGGTGGTTGTAGCTGGGCGGCGGCGAGGTGGTTGCCCACTCCAGCGTCGGAGCGTTCCACGGGTTGTCACCGGCGGGCACTCCGCGTCGCAGCGCATTCCACACATTGCCGAGGAAGACGCAGACGCTCGCAACGATGAACACCGCGCCGAAGCTTGCCAGCGAATTCAACGGCCCCCAACCCATCTCCGGCAGATAGGTGTAGATGCGTCGCGGCATTCCCATCAACCCGAGAATGTGCATCGGGAAAAAGGTGATGTTCATCCCGATGAAGAAGAGCCAGAAATTCCAGTTCCCCGCCCGCTCGCTCAACATTCGGCCGCTGAGCTTCGGGAACCAGTAATAGAACCCCGCCCAGAGCGGGAACACCGCGCCGCCAATCAGCACATAGTGGAAGTGCGCGACGATGAAAAAGGTGTCGTGAACCTGCAGATCGTACGGAATCGACGCGATCATCACCCCGGTGAGGCCACCGATGATGAACAGGAAGAAAAATCCGATGATGAACTTGAACGCCGTCGAGAATCGCGGTCGGCCGCCCCAGATGGTCGCGATCCAGCAGAAAATCTGAACACCGGATGGAATCGAGATCGCGGAGCTGGCAGCAGTGAAGAAGCTTTGGCCGAGCTGCGGCAACGGTGTGGCGAACATGTGGTGCACCCACAGGCCGAAGCCGAGAAACGCGGTACTGACCATCGACAGGATCATCGCGGGGTAGCCGAAGATCCGTCGCTGGGTGAAAGCCTCCACCACCGACGACACCATTCCCAGCGCGGGAATGAAGATGATGTAGACCTCGGGGTGCCCGAAGAACCAGAACAGGTGCTGCCAGAGAATCGCGTCGCCGCCTTCCGCGGGATTGAAGAAGTGCGTATCGACGAGGCGGTCCGCCGCCAGCATGGTGCTCGACACGACGATGGCCGGCAGTGCAAAGATGATCATGAACGACGTGATCAGCTCGGCCCACACGAACAGCGGCATGCGGTTGAGCGACATTCCCGGAGCGCGTTGCTTGAAGATCGTCGTAACGATCTCCACCGCGCCGATCAGGGCTGCGATTTCGGTGAAGGTGATCATCTGCGCCCAGATGTCCATGCGCTTGCCGGGCGAGTATTGCGGTCCGGCGAGCGGAACGTAGGCGAACCATCCCGCGTCGGGACCGGTGTTCATGAAGAACGCGACGTAGAGCAGCACACCGCCGAACAGATACATCCAGTAGCCGAGGGCGTTCAGTCGCGGGAAGGCGACGTTCCGCGTACCGATCATCAATGGGACCAGGTACAACCCAACCGCTTCCATCACCGGCACCGCGAACAGGAACATCATGGTGCTCCCGTGCATGGTGAAGATCTGGTTGTACAGATCCGGTCCGACGAAATGGTTCTCCGGCCGCGACAGCTGCAGCCGCATCATGCCGGCTTCCAGTCCACCAAGAATGAAGAAGATGATTGCAGTGACGAGATACCGTTTCGCAATCGACTTGTGGTTGGTGGATGTCAGCCAGCCGTAAAACCCGGACTTCTCCTTCCACGTCGCCGACAGCTTCGCGCGCATCTCCTCCTCGTCGCGCGGGCTGATCAGATCGCGTCGGAAGTCGGGATCGGGGACCGCTGGCAGCGGGGCTGACGCCGTCATTTGAGGCTCTCCAGATACGCGAGCAGTGCCCGCAACGACTGGGGATCGAGCTGGTTGGGAGGCATCTTCACACCCGGCTTGATGCTCTGTGGATCGAGAATCCAACCGGCCAGGTTACCGGTGTTGTTCGGAAGAGTCCCCGCCGCGATGGTCCGCCGGCTGGCCAAGTGGGTGAGATTCGGTCCCACCGTAGCCGCCGCGGGGGTACCACTGATGGTGTGACACATCACGCATGGCCCGCTCAGGAAGACCTGCTGACCGGCCAGCGTCAGGGAGTCCGCCGGCTGCGGCGCTTCACCGCGCTGCTTCTGCAGCCAGCTCTCGAACTCGAGCCGCGGCTCGGCCACGATGAAAAACGCCATCTTCGCGTGCTGGTGGCCGCAGAACTCAGCGCATTGGCCGCGGTACACGCCCGCCGAATCGGCGCGGAACCAGGTGACCGTCTCGTGGCCCGGTATGAGATCCTTTTTTCCGCCGATGTTCGGCGCCCAGAAACTGTGGATGACGTCCGCCGCCGTCATCTTGATGAGAACCGGCCGTCCGACCGGGACGTGAATCTCGTTAGCGGTTTCGAAGTTGTTGTGCGGGTCGGCATCGGGATACTTCACCTCCCACCACCACTGGTGACCCACGACGTCGATGCGAAGCGGCTTGTCACCATCGACGCGGGCGACCGTGCTGCCGACCGAGACGCTCGTGAAAACGAAGGCGAGCATGACGACGACCGTCAGACCGACGGCGATGACGACGCCGCGCTTCATGGTGTCGGCCTGCTCGGGCGTCTCCTGATGGATGTGCGCCTGATCGGGTACAGTGCGGTGATAGCCGCGCCACAACGCGTAGATCAGCGCGCTGATGACGATGACATAAACGACTGTCGCGACGGTGACGAGGCTCCAGTGCAGCTTCGCCACCGCGTCGGCACGCGGGCCTTTGGGGTCGAGCGCCGATTGCCAGCCCGAGCAGCCGGCGACAAGCGCGACGATGCACGCAGACAGCATCGACGCATAGCGGGATGGCACGCGGGGACGCGCCGGCATCATTGCTTGACGGACGTGGGCGGGACGAAGGTAGGAGAAGGATGGCCCTTGTCGCGCGCCTGTTCGGACTCCTTGTACATCATGTGGTCGTCGCGTGTCGTGCGCACGGCCTTGCCCTGGATTCCGCCAAGCGCCCGGACGTAGGCGACCAGCTGCCAGATCTGATAGTTGGGCAGCTTGCCGCGGAACGCCGGCATGCCGTTGGGCCGTCCCTCGATTATCGTCGAGAAGATATTCTGCGGCTCGCTGCCGTAGATCCATTCGTTGTCGGTGAGCGGCGGGCCGATCCCGCCCCCGCCGTGCGAGTGACAGCCGGAGCAGTTCATCTGATCGAACAGCCGCTTCCCCTCCGACACCGCGTAGGCGTTGTCTTCATACGGGTTGCGCAACTCCGCTTCGATCACCGCCGGCCCAGGCTGCAGCTCGCTCATCGTCACCAGATTTGCCGCGGTTGCAGACGGCGGTGTCTCGCGAAAACGCCGCTGCTCGCGTTTGCACGACACCATCGCCACCAATGCGATGACGGCGATGGTTCCGCCCCGCACCGCGCTCGACCAAACCGGCACGATTCGTCTCATGACTGGCTCCCCACCTGGCCTACGGCGAGTCGCGGCACGCCGTAGCTGTCGAGGATGGCATCGATCTCCGGCTTTCGCCGCGTGATGATCGCGTTGAGCTGATCGCGCAACGAGTCCTTCCCGCGCCGCACACCCATCGAGATATCGAACACCATCGGCAGGAACGGCAGATCGATCTGCGGCGATACCGGCGTGATGTCGATCGCAACGGGCTCGTGTTTGGCGAAGTAGCCGGCGAGAGGGCCCCACGCGATCGCGACGTCGATGTCTCCGCTGGCTACTGCGTCGATGATGCGCGCCGGCGGATTCGGCTCACGATAGTCGGCGTAAACGCTGTAGCCCTTCACGTTCCGGACGATGTTGCGAGCCGTCAGCGCGTGGGCCGGTGGAGTGTTCGTGAAATCGTCGCCGATAAGCTGCACGCCAATGGTGAGCTTCCTGAGCGCCGGATCGTCGAACGACGCCAGCTTGATGTTTCGATCGTGCCGGGTCGCGAAGACGTAGGTCGAGCGATAGTACGGAATGGTCGCGCTGAGTCGGTCGAGGCTCGTGGGAACGCCGATGTAAACGTCGCACTTCCCGGCGTTGATTGTGTTGCGCGTAAAGCCGCGCCGCTGCGCGTACCACACGTAGCTGAGTTTTGCGTCCATCTCGCGCGCCACCAGCTCGGCGATCCTGTTCTCGAAGCCCTGCTGCTGCTGATTCGAGAACGGCATGTTGTTAGGGTCGGCGCAGACGCGCAGCTCGCGCATCGTGGTCGCGGCCCTTGCCGGTCCGCACGCCACCGCTGCGACGGCGGCCAGCAGACTAAGGAAGCGCGAACACATAGAGCATTCCGCCCTTGTTGGTCGCGCCGGGTAGATCCGTCATCGCGTTCACGAACCCCAACGCTGCTGACGAATCGCGCGGGTCGATTCCGCCGGCGACGATCGCCCCCGACCATCCCCCGACGCCGGAAAGCACGGCGATGTACTGCTTGCCGTCGGGCCCGCGATAGCTGATCGGCTGGCCGATGATCCCGGACCCCGTTTTGAACTTCCACAGCTCCTGCCCAGTGCGCGCGTCGACGGCCTTGAACCAGCCCTCCATCGTTCCATAGAACACGACGTTCCCTGCCGTGGCTAGCGCGCCGCTCCACACTGGAAAGTTTTCAGGAATGCGCCAGACGATTTTCCGCGCTACGGGATCCCAGGCATCGAAGAAGCCGCGATTGCCACCCGGCCCCGGATACATCTTCACGTTCATGCCGACGAACGGCGTCCCGGCGATGTAGCTCGCCTCGACCGACTCGACGTCCTGGCAGAGATTCTGGTGCGGGATGTAGATCAGGCCCGTGACCGGAGAGAACGATGACGGCTGCCAATCCTTCGCGCCCGGCGACGCGGGGCAGGAATTGCGCACGACCTGGCCGATCCTCGGCTCCTTGTCCGGCACATACTTGATGCGGCCGGTCTTGAGATCGACACCGGTCGACGTGTTGATGTAGCCGAACGGATCTGCCGACAATACCTCGCCCGTCTGCCGGTCGATCACGTACACGTAACCGTTGCGATCGGGGTGGACCAGGACTTTGCGGGTCGCGCCGTTGATGGGCAGGTCGAGAAGCAGATTCTCGTTCACCCCGTCGTAGTCGTGGAGATCGTGGGGGCTCATTTGATATGCCCACACTGCTTCGCCGGTTTCGGGATCGCGGGCGAATATGGTCGCGGTCCACTTGTTGTCGCCTGGTCGCTGCTCCGGATTCCACGGACCCGGATTCGAAGTGCCGTAATAGATCAGATTGAGCTGTGGATCATACGAGATCCATCCCCATACGCCGCCGCCGCCGATCTTCCAGGTGTCACCTGGCCACGAGTTCACGCCGAGATTCGGCTTCCGATCGTCCGCGTAAAACGGCTTGAATCTGCTGCCGATCAGAACGGCGGAATCGGGCCCCGTATGGTACGCGCGCCAGACGATCTTTCCGCTGTTGAGATCCAGCGCGGTGAGCCAGCCGCGAATTCCGAATTCTCCGCCGCTGTTTCCCACGAATACGTGGTTCTTCACGATCAGCGGCGCCATCGTCATGCTTTCGCCGAGGTTGATCTCGCCGACTTTGGTTTTCCAGAGCTCTTTCCCGGTATTGGCGTCGACCGCGACGGTGTGATTGTCGAGGGTGTTGTACACGATCTTGCCGTCCGCGTACGACGCACCGCGATTCACCACGTCGCAGCAGGCGACGCCCTGGGAAGCCGCGATCGGGCCGGGCCTGTAAATCCATTTCATCGGCGCGCCCGGTTTCGTGAGATCGAGCGCGTAGAGGATGTTCGGGAACGGCGTCACGATGTACATCGTGTTGTTGACAACGAGCGGCGCCGCTTCGTGTCCGCGCAGAATCCCCGTCCCGAACGTCCAGGCGAGGTGCAGGTTCTTCACGTTGTCCGCGGTGATCTCGTTGAGTCCGCTGAACCGGGTGCTCGAGTAGCTCTTTGCAGGACGGAGCCACTGGCCATCGTCGGCCTCGGTCGCGATCGCGCCGCCATTGCTCCGTCCCGCAGGAGGTGTTGCAGCGATCGCGGGCGTTTGAGCGGTTTCGTCAGCCGGCTTTTGGCCGGAGCAGGCGATCAGACCGCCGGTGATCGACAGAAGAAGCGCGAACCGTCGCTGAGAAGCAAAGCTTGGTACGCTGGTTTTCGGCATCGGTCCCGTTGTGATCATCGAAGGTGCGTTATGTGCACTCAGCATTTCGCACGCTATCCATTCAGGAAAGCGATTTCTCCAGATCGAGTCGCGGGTCAGCAATGCAGAAAGCATTCCCACCACCGCTGGACGAGGCAATTGGTTATCTGTGCACACGCTCCCGGCGAAAAACAACCGCAGCGTCTTTCCAAGGTTTTTCTGTTTGTACGCTACGCGACGTAAGGTGACGCGATTCCTGATCGGGCTTGGCCTCGCGTCCCTCGTTGCCGCCGATGTGTCGGCACAAACCGCCGCCACGAGTTTGCGGATCGGGATCGTGACGCCCGCCACGGCGCTGACGGGTGCCCAGAGATCGACACTCGAGGGAATCGGGCTTGGCGCCACCGAGGCTGCGCAGACTGCCAGACTTTTCGGCGCCCACGTCGAGACGTTCGAGGCCGGCGGTGATGGCCGGGCTCGCGGTGCCGTGCGGGCCGCGCAGTTTTTGTCATCTGCGCGTAAGGTTCAGGTACTCGTTGCCGTCGCTGCCGGCGACGTCGATCGGGTCGCGAAGTTCGCGGAAGATCATGACCTGATTTTTCTTGACGTCGCCGCGCGTGATATGAGCGCGCGGAACGCATGCCGGCGGCACTCATTCCACGTCGAGGCCAGCGAGCTGATGTACTCGAACGCGGCACGGCAATTTGCGGCGGATCGAAAGGCGCTCTCGACTCCGCCGGCGACGAGTTCCGTGGCGCTCTGGGACTCGCATCTGGAGCGATTCGGTGCGAGTCAGCTCAACGACCGCTACGCCGCGGCCGCGAAGCGCGGCATGGACGGGCCCGCCTGGGCAGGATGGGCGGCGATAAAAATCGTGTCCGAGGCGGCGCTGCGCGCTGGTTCGGCGGATCCGACGCGCATCATCGCCTACCTCGAAGCGCCCACCACACAGTTCGATGGGCACAAAGGCTGGCCGCTTTCATTCCGGCTCACCGACCACCAGCTGCGGCAGCCACTATATATAGTTGTGCCCACCAGCGCAGCGTCTCCGGCGAGCTCGCCTCGCGTCATCGACATTCCGGATCTGCGATCTGTTTCGACCCCCGGCGCCGACGATCGCTCGACCGTCGACGCACTCGATAGACTCTCAGCCGGTAGCACCTTGCGGTGCGCTTGGAGCTCTCGATGAGCACCAATGCCGTCCGGCGCATCGCGATTGTGGCCGCGTGCGCCGTCGCTGGTCTCACGCCCGTGCTGGCGCGCGGCCAGGCGGGATCGCTGCTGGCGGTAAGCAATGAAGGCTCGCACACCATCACCCTCATCGATGCGCGGACGCTAAAGGTTGTACGCACCATTCCGGTACCACAGCGTCCGCGCGGTATCGAGTTCGCGCCCGACGGAAAGAGCGTGTTCGTCGCCCTCAGCGATACCCTGAAGCACGTCCACGGCAGCGGCGACGCGATCGTCTCGATCGACCTCGCGCGCGGTAGGATTGCCTCGGTTTTCCCCGCGGGCACCGATCCCGAGCGCTTCGTCATCACCCCCGATGGCAAGCGACTCTACGCCGCCAATGAAGACGGCAGCTGGACATCGGCCACCGACATTCCGACGCGCAAAGTCATCGCCACTCTCGTTGTCGGCATCGAGCCCGAGGGCGTCGCGGTGTCACCCGATGGTCGCTGGGTTTACGTCACCGCTGAAACGAGCAACAGCGTTTCCGTCATCGACACCAGAGCGAACAAGGTGGTCGCGAATTTTCTCGTCGATGTTCGACCCCGCTCGGTCGCTTTTTCCCCCGACGGTCGCCGCGCGTACGTGACCGCCGAGATCGGTGGCACCCTCACCGTCATCGACACCAGGTCCAGATCGGTGCTCACCACCATTCCGCTCGAGCGTCGCCAGGGCAAGCCGGTCGGCGTCGTAGTATCCCCTGACGGAAAATGGGTCTACGTCGCGAACGGCAACGCCAACGCGGTCTCTATCGTCGATGCCGCGAGGAATGCCGTAGTCGGCCGCATCCCGGTCGGCCGGCGTCCCTGGGGAATCGCGATCTCCCCCGACGGTCGCACCCTCTACACCGCCGACGGACTCTCCAACCAGCTGAGCGTCATCGACGTCGCCACCCGCCGCGTGAAGGCCACCGTCAAGACCGACAAGCAGCCGTGGGGCGTTGCCGTTTCCCCGTAAAGCGTCACGTCGCCTGGCTGGCCACCACATGAACTGAAGCGGGCAGCCGTTAGCGCCAAGCTGCCAGGCCAACAGCTGAGATCCCCGATAGAGCTGGATTTGCGAAAAAAAGGGAGGAACGACCAACGTCGCTCCTCCCTTGTTCACGATCCTCGATCAATCCGCGATTATCGATGCCGTTAGTCCGAGTACATAGTCAATCGCCAGCGACCGCCGTCTATTGCTTATGCAGTTCGATCGACCCATTCACGCTGCTCGCCCTGAGATCGCGCCCGCCGTTGCCGATTGTCCCTGATGCGTGACGCGGACCGAAGCGGCCGGTAATCGTCAGCGGGAAATCGCTGTCGATCCCGCCGTGCACCGTGTCGAACCTGAAGTTCGCATCGAACCGCGCCGGGACGTAAATCGCCACCGACCCGTTCACCGTCTTGAACTCCATGTCGTCGTCGCCCTGCAGGGTGCTCATCCGCGCGTCGACGTTGCCGTTCACCGTCGTCGCCGTCACCGGACCCGCCGCCGTCGCGACATCAACACCGCCATTCACCGTCGTGGCGCGCACCGGACCGGCCGCATTCCTGACGTCCACGCCGCCGTTGACCGTGTTCGCGCGCACCTCGGCGCCAACGTCGCGCACCGACACCGCGCCGTTCACTGAATGCGCGCCGACCTTGACCGACCGCGGCACCTTAACGGTGAACTTCACCGACGAATGGTTTTCGTTGTGATCGTTGTGACGGGTCTGATCCATCCCGCCGTCTTCGCAGCGCGCGTTGTCGTTCCAGATCGCGCAGATCGTCACGTTGCCGTTCGACTGTACGACCTCGAAATGGATGTCGTCCATGTCGCGCCCGTTCGATCGCTTCTCCGCCACCACGTGCACCATGTTGTCGCTGCTCGGCGAGAAGTCCACTGAGCCATTGACGTTGACGACGTGCATCCACCGTCCTGCGTCGACGCGTCCATCCCAGCGCCAGGTGTTAGTGTCTCGTCCGAGTTGCTGCTGGGCGCCCAGCGCCGGCGCCGCGAGCAGGAGAGCCAGCGCTCCCAGGATCTTCGTGCTATTCATCGTCTCTCCGGGTGGTTGAGTCTGCACCGCTGTTGATGATTATGCGACCGCTGAAGGTCTCGGCGGTGACCCTTGCCCGGCCGTCGCCGATCGTGAACTCCACGCGACCATCACCTCCACCTCGCCCGGTCCGCGGCGGGATCGTGACGGGGAAGTCGGTGGAAAGATCTCCGCTGAAGGTCTCGACGCTGAACTGCGCGCCCGCCCCGCGCGGAATGTTGAGCCTGATCTCGCCTGAATGCGCTTCGAAGCCGTAGCGGCCGGAAGGCTCGATCGAGCCGGTGTAGGTGATGTCACCGCTCACGGTCTCCGTTCGCACATCCCTGGATTGGACACCTACGAGGTGGATATTGCCGCTCACCGAGCTCGCCTCGACGTTGCCAGTCACGTTTTGAGCGCGGAGGTCGCCGCTGACGGTCTCGGTGCGAAGATTTCCATTCACGGTAGCGACTCTCACCGATCCCGAAACCGATTCCGCATTCACCGACCGGACTCCATCGCTGACCTCGACGTCACCGCTGACACTGGTCGCATCGATCTCGCCCTGCGACCCGCTGGCGGTAACGTCGCCCGACACAGCTTCCAGAATCAGTCTCGCACCCCTCGGCACCGAGACGTCGTAGCGGGCGTCACCGACGTTGTGATTGCGATGTCTGCGATTGCCATCGTAGTCATCATTGTCGTCGACGCTGAGGCTCACTCGCGACGAGTTGGCGCTGAACTCGAGCCTGCCGCTCTCGATCGACGCGGAGATTTTCACGTCCTGCCGGTCCCACCCGGTCACCCGGATTCTTCCCGAGATGAGAGAGAGATCGACAGCGCCGCCGCGATCCAGCTTCACCGTCGTATCAATGCTCGTGATACCGCGGATCTGCAAGCCGTCCTGCGCGCGCGCCGACAAGGGCGCGGCTGCGGCAATGAGCGCGATTGCAATGATCCAGGAAATCCTGAGTTCGTTTTTCATTTTATATGCTCGCCGGCATCATTGCCGCCGTCCGTAGCAGCTCGACCTTCTTGTCGAGCGCATGAGTTAGTTGATCACTTAGAAGCCGGCTCGCCGGATCAGCGGCGAGGGCTGCCCTGCTCTGCTCGATCGCGGCGTCGATGATCTTGAGATTCCTCTCGATGATCGCAACGGTCGTCGAGTCGAGCACCGTCTTGCGCTGGCTCACGATCTTCTGAAGCATCTCGATCTCTCTGCCATAAACGACATCCGCGTGAGCCTGGTCAGCGGTCACGAACTGCGCGGCGACGACTGGTCGATTCGCTGGCTGTGCACTCGCGAGCCGCGGAGTGGGAGTAGCGGCAACACGTGCCGGGCCTCCACCCGTCTCCGGAACCGACGCCACGCTGCTCGATGGTGCGGGCGACGTGGGCGAGGACTCCGACCCATTCGCGGCGTTTGAATCGTCTGGAACCTGCTCCGGAGTCGTGACCGCCACCGCGTTCGGCTGCGATGAACGCAGCGAGTTCGCGGTGAGCATGTAGGTGACGCCGGCGGTGCTGATCACCAGCGCTGCCGCAGCGATACCCATCCACGCCGGTGAAGTACGGCGTTCACGCTTCGGGCCCGCGGCCAGCGGAATCACCGGTGCGGCAATCCGCGCCGCGATCCCTTCCCACAGATCGCGCGAAGGCGTCAGATCGGGAAGCGCCGCTGCGTCCTTTCGAATGTTGTCGATGTCTCTCAGCAGACTGGCGCAACGCACGCACTCGCTCAGGTGTCCCTCGACCGCTGCGCGCGCGCTCTCGTCCAGCGTTCCCTCGAGGTAATCGGGGAGCGCGGCATCGAATGCGTCGCAGGTCATGTTGGAGCTCGTCATCGTTCCAGTGCCTCTCTCAAAAGAAGTCTCGCGCGATGCAGCTGCGCCTTACTTCCGCCCGAGGTGATGCCCATCATCTCCGCAATCTCCTCGTGCTTGTAGCCTTCCACATCGTGGAGCACGAAAACCCTTCGCGCCCCGGCTGGCAGTTTTGCAATCGCTTCCGCCAGGTCCATCCGTTCGATGTGCAGTGGAGCACGCGCTGTTTCGTCCCACCGCTCATCGTCTACTTCACCTTCATCAGTTCTCGAGGCCTGCTTGCCTTCGATCTTTCTCGCATTCAGTACCACGTTTACTGCCAGTCGATGCAGCCACGTCGAGAACGCGCTCTCACCTCTGAACTGCGGCAGCTTTTCCCACGTTCTCACGAACACATCCTGGGTCAGCTCCTCTCCCTTCACCCTGCTGCCGGTCATCCGCGCGCAGATCGAGTAGACCCTGTTCGCGTGCGTTCGGTACAGCCGCTCGAAGGCCTGGCGGTCCCCGGCCGCGGCCAGGGCCACGTCAGTGGAATCACCCATGGGCACTCGAACTACGTTTGAGAGCGCTCCAGCCATCTGATTGAGTTCCGGGACTTGTTGCGTGATTGGATAGCTCGAGAGGCTCAATGGTTTGAATGCGCCGCAATGGGTTCTTCCTGTGGCTGCGAATATGACAGCCAGGTTCCTTGCTTGGTT
Source organism: Gemmatimonadaceae bacterium (assembly GCA_035249045.1). Classification (GTDB taxonomy): domain Bacteria; phylum Gemmatimonadota; class Gemmatimonadetes; order Gemmatimonadales; family Gemmatimonadaceae; genus UBA4720. Next base: position 37,327 of record DATFGW010000156.1, read on the forward strand.
TGAAGCTGATTCGGGCGCGCTTCGGAGCCTCGTTTGAGCCGGCTTACGGGGCTTTAACCAGGTTCCCCGGCCAGGCCCAGTGCCGCTCTCAGGTCGCGCGAGCCACGCTCGAGGCCGCCCTCGGATTGGGCAACCAGCGTCGCGTGCCCGAGCTTCCGCTTCTCCATCGCCGCTTTGCCGTACAGATGGAGATGCGCGCCCTCCACCGCCAATACGCATTCCGGCTGCGGAAGGTGTCCGATGACGTTGAACATCACCGACCGTCCACGCAGCGTCGTCGCACCGAGCGGCATCCCGAGGATGGCGCGCAGGTGGTTCTCGAACTGACTCGTCTCGGCCCCTTCGATGGTCCAGTGCCCGGAGTTGTGGACCCGCGGCGCCATCTCGTTGGCAAGCAGCTGTCCCTCACACGAGAAAAGCTCGAGCGCGAGAACTCCTACGTACTCGAGGCGGTCGAGTAACCGCCGACAGTACTCGATTCCGACCGCGGCAGTCTCCGGCGTCACGCTCGGCGCGGGCGCGGTCGATTTTCGCAGGATTCCTTCTCGGTGAACGTTCTGCACCGGGGGATAGAACACTTCGGCACCACTCGGTCCCCGCACTCCGATCACCGACAGCTCGTGCTGGAACGAGACGAACTTTTCGACGATCAAACCGCCTTCCGCTCTGCCAAGTTCTTCCCACGCCCGCTCAAGTGACGCCGACTCGCGAATCACCGACTGACCCTTTCCGTCGTAGCCCATGCGCCGGGTCTTCACCACCGCCGGCAGCCCGATCGAAGAGACGGCCGAGCGCAGATCGTTCAAGGTGTCGACCGGCGCGAACAGCGGCGTGGGAATTCCCAACGCCGTGAACATCTCCTTTTCCAGCAGCCGGTCCTGGGCGGTGCGCAGCGCGTCGACGGGCGGAGCGATCTTCGCGCGTTCCGCCACGAACTGCACCGTCGACAGCGGAATGCTCTCGAACTCGTAGGTCACGACGTCGACGTCTTCCAGAAACCGCTCCAGCGCTGGTTGATCGGTGTAATTGGCGGCGATCAGTTGACCGATCTGCCCGACCGGTGCGCCGGAGTTGGGATCGAAGAACCGAAACTCGAGACCCAGCTGATATCCGGCGAGCGCGAGCATCCGTCCGAGCTGGCCACCGCCGAGTACTCCGATTCTCACGCGCCCGCGGCCGGGTCGGGGTGAGCGAGAACGGTGTTGGTCTGCTCGGCGCGGAACGCGCGCAGTTTCTCTTTGATCTCGGGTCTGCTCGTGGCAACGATCGAAGCGGCCAGCAAGCCGGCATTGATCGCGCCCGCTTTCCCGATTGCCAGCGTTCCAACCGGGACACCAGCTGGCATTTGCACGATCGACAGCAGCGAGTCGATCCCCTGGAGTGCCTTCGATTCCACCGGCACACCGAGCACCGGCAGCGTGGTCTTGGCCGCAGCCATCCCTGGCAGATGTGCCGCACCGCCAGCGCCGGCGATGATCACTTCGATTCCACGCTCTTCGGCGGAGGATGCGTATTCGAACAGCAGGTCGGGCGTCCGGTGAGCGGACACCACCTTCGTCTCGTGCGGCACGCCGAGGGCATCGAGGATCTGGGCGGCGTGCTGCATCGTCTCCCAATCTGATTTGGATCCCATTATCAGTCCAACCAGCGGTGTTGCTGCCACTCGTTTCCTCTGCTTGCGGTTATGCGTGACGCGGCGGCGTTGCGCCGATTGGCTTAGAGCCTTTGCTCCAGGCCAGGATCGGCATGGCTGGGATCGCCCTCGCCATCAGCGAGCATCTCATCCTCGAGCTCACTGTCGATCTCACCATCCGCGATCAATCCATCCTCCAGCTCGTCCTCGTCCGGAATCCCGACATCGTCGAGGGCCTGGCGCTCGAGGTCGTCGAGCTCGGTCTGATGTTGCAGTTCCAGCAGCAGATCGCTGATGCGACAGAAACTCTTGCGATGATGCGGCGTGATGCCGTGCAGCGTGAGGCCGGTGACGTGGTCGCGCGTCGTGTAGCCGGCGTTGTGCTCCCAAATATAGTGCGGATAGCGTTTGGCCAGCCGCGTCATCAACAGGTCGCGGGTGACCTTGGCGAGAATTGACGCGCACGCGATGCTGAAGCAGCGCGAATCGCCACGCACCACCGCCGTATGCGGAATGGGCAGCGTCCGCATGCGGCGGCCGTCTATCACCACGTGATCGGGTGGCACCTTGAGCCGCTCGAGCGCGCGTCGCATCGCGAGCACGCTCGCCTGGTAGATGTTGATGGTGTCGATCTCTCGCACCGAGGCAGCGCCGAGCGCATACGCGACGGCGCGCTCGCGGATTTTTCCCGCCAGGCGAACACGCTGGTCGTGGGTGAGGCGCTTCGAGTCGTCGACTCCTGCGATTGCGCGGATGTCGGCGGGCATGATGACGGCGCAGGCCAGCACGGGGCCGGCGATCGGACCTCTTCCTACTTCATCGACGCCGGCGAGAAGTGGTCCCTTGTCGCGCCGCAGATCTCGCTCGATGGTCGTCCAGCGCTTGCGACGCGGCACGAGCCGGCGTCGCGGCTTTGCGCCGGGAGCGTTTGGACTGGGACCGGTTGGACTGGGATCAGTTGGCTCAGGGGTCGATTGGGGCCTGCCCGATTCGACCTCGTCCTGCATCGAGTGCTACGCCTCGCGGAGCGAGGTGGGCGCTCTACGCCTCGACCCCGGCCTCGGCCGTGGTCTCTGCAACCGTTTCGGCACCCGGAACGACAACTCCTTTCGCCTTCCGCTCTCTGATGCGGGTTGCCTTGCCGGTGAGATGGCGCAGGTAGTAGAGCTTGGCGCGGCGCACGCGTCCGCGGCGCACGACCGAGATTTCCGAGATCATGGGGCTGTGGAGCGGGAAGATGCGCTCGACCCCGATGCCATTGGAGATCTTCCGAACGGTGAAGGTCGCGCTGACTCCGCCCCCGCGCTTGGCGATGCAGACGCCCTCGAAAGCCTGGAGTCTTTCCTTGTCGCCCTCGCGGACGCGTACGCTGACGCGGAGGGTGTCACCGGCCCGGAACGGAGGAACGTTGTCGCGGAGCCACTCTTTCTGGGTGTCGATGAAGGGATGCATATGACGCTCGGGGCTGAGGTTAACAGCCTGGTAAAGACGTGTTTAGGGTGTTCTGGGAGAGCCACGAAAAGTAAACCTTTACAGCGGGGAATGCCACTCCGCTTCGGATTCCTCGACCTCTGCGCTGCGGCTGGCCATCACGGCCAGCCAGCCCACGCGACGCTCTAGGCCGAGACTATCGCCGCTCCCGGGTAAGCCGAACACTCTCGTCCTCCCTCCACTTCGCAATCTTGGCATGGTCCCCGGACAACAGCACCTCCGGCACGGAGTGACCGCGAAATTCAGGCGGGCGCGTATAGCTCGGCGCACTGATGCCACGACCAAAAAAAGAATCGGTGCGCGCGCTCTCGATGTCGGACATTGCCCCGGGCAGCAGTCGCACCGTCGCATCGATCACGGCCAGAGCTGCGGCTTCCCCGCCACTCAGCACAAAATCTCCTAAGGAGATTTCTTCGGTAGCGAGATGATCGGCGACCCGCTGGTCGACATCCTTATAGTGACCACACAAAAGCGTGAGCTCCCGTCCAGCCGCAAACCGCTCAGCATCGGCGTGCGAGAAAACGCGGCCCCGCGGCGACAGCAGCACGATGGGCGGGGTGGTATCGAGGGCTTCCACCGCCTCGAAGAACGGCTGCGGCTTCATCACCATTCCGGCGCCCCCGCCGTACGGGTAGTCGTCGACGGTGCGATGCTTGTCGTGCGTGAAATCACGCAGATCGACGATGTTGTAGGTCACGCTACCCGCCGCTGCAGCGCGCGAGGGGATGCTCAAGCCCAGCGGTCCGCCGAAAAATTCGGGAAAGATCGTGACGACGTTGATTCGGAGCGCCACTACTCTTCTCCGCCCGAGATGTCCATGAAGCCGAGGGTGTCATTGACGATGATTGCGCGCTCATCGAGGTCCGTCCGAGCGATCACCTCAGGGTGGTACGGGACGAGGACGCTGCCACGGCTTGTCTCGATGTCGAGCATCACGCCCTGGGGGAGCTCATACCAGGTAGTCACCGTCCCGAGCGACTCGCCCTCCACGTTCCGCACCGCCATCCCCACCAGATCGTGAAGGTAGACCTCGTCGGCCTCGAGCGGCGGCAGCTCGCTGAACGGCGCGAGTAGATACCGGCCACGCCACAGCTCGGCGCTGTCGCGGTCCTGAAGCTCCTCGAACTGCACGATCAGGCCTTTCTTGAATGGCTTCGAGTGCGCGACGGTAAGGGTCGGTCGCTCTTGTTGACCCATGACGTCGTGGACCACGGCCAGCTCTCCGTGATGATCGCCCGCAAAAACACGACTGCCGGACGCGAAAACCACGTCCGGCTGTCCGGTGAAAGGCTCGACGACTACCTCTCCGCGAATCCCCTGTGCTTTGCGGATCAGCCCGACGATCGCGTATTCGGGCTCGGCCATGTGCGACTCGTGCGCTCTAGGCGCCCGCTTCCTCGGCCGACTTCTCGCTGACCGGAATCGCGGCGGACTTACGCTCGATCCCGATGCGCTGTTCGTGGCGGCGCTTGAGCACTCCCGCGCGCCGAAGGAGCGACCGGACAGTGTCGGTCGGCTGGGCACCGAGGTCGAGCCAGTGATTGGCGCGGGCCTCGTCCACCTGGAGCGACTTCTCGCTTTGCCGGGGAGCGTACTGCCCGATGATCTCGATGAACTTCCCATCGCGCGGACTCTGCGAGTCGGCAACGAGGATGCGATAGAACGGCGCGTTTTTCCGTCCAACGCGACGGAGGCGAATCTTTACCATTGTACTGCTCCCTGGAGGGTGTAAAAAAGGCGCTCTCGCGCCTGAAACGGGCTCCTCGCGACGCCGGGATATCCGGTGCGCACCCGGGGTTGAATCTAATACGGGTCACGGCTCAGGACCACGGCATCTACGGCTGCCGTGCTCAGTCAGTCCGGACACCTCAGGCCACACGAGTCCAAAAGTCGGCAGGTGGGAGACGTGGACAGTCGGGAGGGTTTCAGTCTGTCGTGCTTCGCCTACAGGAAAAGCGATGCTATCAGGTCGCCAGTATGACAGCTAACAGACTGCCGACTTTCCAGTCTCCCATCTGCCGACTTTTGGACTAGGGGTGCCCGTCGAGGCACCGCGGTGCCGAACGAGGAGCCGTTATCGGCCGAACATCCCGGGCATCGACGGCATGCCCATCCGCCCCCCGCCCGCCATCTTCTTCATCATCTTCTGCATCTCGCGGAACTGATCGAGCAGTCGGTTGACGTCGCTGATCGGACGGCCAGAACCTTTGGCGATCCGCGCGCGTCGTGAGCCGTTGATGATCCCGGGATTCTTGCGCTCCTCGGGCGTCATCGACAGCACAATCGCCTCGACGTGCTTGATCCGCTTCGGGTCGGCGTTCTTCATCTGCTTCAGCGCTTTGGTGTTCACGCCGGGAAGCATTTTCAGGATTCCCTCGAGCGGGCCCATCTTCTGGATCTGGCGCATGCTGTTGAGGAAATCGTTGAGGTCCATTCCCTCCTTGCGGACCTTCTTCTCCAGCCGCTTCGCTTCTGCCTCGTCGAAGGTCGCCTGCGCCTTCTCGACCAGCGTGATGACATCGCCCATCTGGAGAATTCGCCCGGCCATCCGCTCGGGATGGAATTCCTCGAGCGCGTCGGGTTTTTCGCCGACGCCGATGTACTTGATCGGCTTCTTGGTTACGCCGTAGATCGAGAGCGCCGCGCCGCCCCGCGCATCGCCGTCCATTTTGGTGAGCACGACGCCGGTGATGTGCAGCGCCTGGTCGAACCCCTGCGCGATCTTCACCGCGTCTTGTCCGGTCATTCCGTCGGCGACGAGCAGGATCTCGGAGGGTCGCAATGCTTCCTTGAGCTTCGACAGCTCCTGCATCATTCCTTCGTCGATCTGGAGCCGACCGGCGGTGTCGACGATGACGACCCGGTCGCGCTCACGCAGCGCCTCGGCGACACCCGCCCGCGCGATCTTCACGACATCCTTCGTGCTGCGATCGGCGTAAACGGGAATCGAGAGATCCCGTCCGAGCGTCTCGAGCTGATCGATTGCCGCCGGGCGATACACGTCCGCGGCAATGAGTCGAGTCGAGCGCCCTTCCGCCTTGAGCTTCCGCGCCAGCTTGGCAGCGGTCGTCGTCTTCCCCGAGCCCTGCAGGCCGACCATCATCACCACCGACGGCGGCACGGTACCGAGCTTGAGCCCTTCACGCTGCTCGCCGAGCATCGCGGCGAGCTCTTCGTGGACGATCTTGACTAGCTGTTGACCCGGCGAAACCGTGCTCAGCGCATTGACGCCGGTGGCCTTTTTCTCGACACGTTCAAGGAACTCGCGCGTCAATTGGAAGTTGACGTCCGCCTCGAGCAGCACCCGCCGGACCTCGCGCAGCCCTTCCTTGATGTCGGCTTCGGTCAGAACTCCGCGGCCACGCAGGCGGGCGAACGTGGCTTCGAGCTTCTCGCTCAGATCTTCGAACATAGCCTTTAAACTTAGGCGCCGTTAACTTCTGAAACAACTGAAGCACCATGACGTTACAGAGGAACTGAATGCCCGCCGCCCAGCGCAAAGACGACATCCTGCAGGCTGACCTTCCATCGACGCTGCCGTTGATGGCGCTTCGATCCACCATCGTCTATCCACTTGGCACGATCGCGGTGCAGATGGGGGCGCCGGAAAATCTCGCTCTCCTCAAGGCCAACGAGCAGGCCGGGCTCATTGTCGGGCTGGTCGTCGCAAGCGGCGACCACGACGACGTCCTCGATCCCGAGCGATTTGTCGGACGGGTCGGAGTCGCCGCGAGAGTCCACGAGCGAATCAACCTGCCCGGCGATACGGTCCAGATCACCCTGCAGGGCCTGCGTCGGCTCGTCGTGGAAGGCGTTGTCCAGACCGATCCATTCCCGATCGTCCGGATCAAGCCGGCAAAGGAAATTCCTCCCGATCCAAACGAAGTCGATGACCTCATCTCACGCATCGTCACCGGCGCGGAAACCCTCGCCGAGCTGATCGAGCGCATTCCCGACGAAGTGCCGGCGATCCTGAAGATGAACATCTCGGATCCGGGCCGTTTCGCCGATCTCGCCGCGACGAACCTCAACTTCAAGGTCTCCGACAAGGACGAGATCCTCCAGCGCCTCAACATCGGCCAGCGGCTCAAGTTCCTCCTCGGTCGTGTCGAGCGCGAAGTTGGTCGCGCGCGAGTCGCCGAGGATGTGAAGCGCCAGACAGAGATCAAGATCGAGCAGCACCAGCGCGAGTTTTATCTGCGCCAGCAGCTGCGCGCGATTCAATCGGAGCTGGGCGAGGGCGATCCGGGGGAGAAAGAAGCGATCGAGACCCTCAAGAAGCTCGAGGAGGCGAACCTCCCCGAGAAGGCGGCACAGGAAGGCAAGCGCGAGATCGAGCGGATGCGCAACCTTTCGCCCGCGTCGAGCGAATACCAGGTCATTCGCACCTATCTCGACTGGATGCTCTCCCTGCCCTGGAACAAGCGCTCGACCGCCGAAGAGATCATCGATCTCAAGAAGGTCGAAGACTCCCTCGACAGCCGGCACTACGGGCTCAAGGAAGCGAAGGAGCGCATCGTGGAGTATCTCGCCGTGCGCAAGCTGCGCGGCGGCGATCCCCACGGCCCAATCCTCTGCTTCGTCGGACCGCCGGGCACGGGCAAGACCTCGCTCGGCGAAGCGATCGCGACATCGATCAGTCGCGCCTTTTACCGAATTTCTGTCGGCGGCGTGCGCGACGAAGCCGAGATTCGCGGCCACCGGCGCACCTACGTTGGCGCGATGCCGGGGCTCATTCTTCAGTCGCTCCGACGCGTTCAGGTCCGCGACGCCGTGCTGATGATTGACGAGATCGACAAGATGTCGTCGGGTGGACCGTCAGGTGATCCGACCGCGGCGATGCTCGAAGTCCTCGACCCGTCGCAGAACTCGAACTTCGTCGATCACTATCTCAATCTCCCGTTCGACCTGTCAAGCATTCTCTTTATCTGCACGGCGAACAATCTCTACGACATCCCGGCGCCCCTCCGCGACCGTATGGAAGTCATTCGCGTGCTCGGCTACACCGTCGAGGAAAAGGTCGAGATCGCCTGGCGATATCTGCTGCCCCGTCTGCTCGAGGAGCACGGCATCACTGACAAGGACATCCAGTTCACCGACGAAGTCCTCGGCTTCATCTCCAATCGCTATTCGCGTGAGGCCGGTCTTCGCAACTTCGAGCGCAACATCGCTTCGCTGATGCGGAAGCGCGCGCGGAAGAAGGCCGAAGGCGAAGAGGGCGCCTGGGTCGTCGACAATCAGATGGTGATCGACATCCTGGGAAATCCGACGTACACGATGGAAGACGCCGAGCAGGAGCCCGAGATCGGCGCCGTCACGGGCATGGCGTGGACGGCGACCGGTGGCGACCTGATGGTGATCGAAGCGCTGCGCATGCCGGGCTCCGGGCGGCTCACCGTCACCGGCCAGCTCGGCGACGTGATGCGCGAATCAGTCGATGCAGCCTATTCCTACGTTCGGTCGCGCGCGCATACACTCGGCGTCGACGACGTCGAGTTCAAGGAAGTCGACCTGCACGTGCACTTTCCCGCCGGCGCGATTCCCAAGGATGGACCGAGCGCCGGCGCTGCGGTGACGCTTGCCATTGCAAGTGTTCTGAGCCGCCGACCCGTACGCCGCGACATTGCGCTCACTGGCGAGATGACGTTGCGCGGTAAGGTTCTGGAGATTGGCGGCGTCAAGGAAAAAGTCATGGCCGCTTATCGCGCCGGACTGCGTCAGGTGATTTTGCCCAAGGCCAACGAAAAAGATCTGCGCGGCATCCCCGACGAAGTGGTGAACAGCATGACCTTCACCTTCGTCTCGACGATGGATGAGATCGTCCACCTCGCGCTCTTGCCGAAGCCGCCCGGAACGCTTGCGGATTCCGCAGAACCGCATGGAGATGTGCCGGCGAAGAACGCGGTCGGCGATTCAACCACCGCATCCATCAATCGCGCCGAGCCGGCGGGAGCGGTCACGAAGTAGGTTCACGGTGATGATCATTAACCCGAAGCATTCATTAGCGCTGACCATCGCCGCGCTAGTCGCCACGGTCTCGGCTTGCGAGAGCCAGAAGTCACAATACGAGGGACCGTACGGCGCCGAAGTGGCGCAGGCGGTGCCGATGATCGAGAAATCGATCGGCCTCAAGTTCAAAACGCCGCCCAAGATCGAGACGCGTTCGAAAGAGCAGGTGCGACAGTTCGTCACCAAGCAGTTCACGGACTCGCAGGCGGTGCACGACATCGCGGGCCAGGAAGCAGCGTACAAGCTCTTCGGGATGATTCCCGACACGCTCAAGCTGCAGCCGTTTCTCACCAGCTTACTCGAGGAGCAGATCGTCGGGTTCTACGATCCGAAAACGAAAGTTCTGTATGTGGTGGATGGCTCTCCGAAGGGCATGGCGGGGATCATCATCACCCATGAGCTCGTCCACGCCCTCCAGGATCAGTACATCAGCCTCGACTCCATCCAGCGGAACCGCGACGACAACGATCGTCTTTCCGCGGGACAGTCGGTGTTCGAGGGACAGGCCGTCTACGAGCAGATATCGATCATGCTGGGCGGCACCAACATCGCGATCAATCTCCCCGGCGGTTGGGATCGCATCCGCGACATGATTCGGGAAAACCAGTCGTCGATGCCGGAATTTGCCGCCGCGCCGAAGGTCATTCAGGAGACCCTGATCTTTCCGTACCTGAGCGGCGCCGAGTTCTACCGGAACTTCAAGGAACGCAAGCCGGGCGCAGTGATCTACAAGGACATGCCGGTCTCCACCGAGCAGATCATCCATCCCGCGGCGTTTTTTGTGACGCGCGACAATCCCACGAGAGTCACACTAGGGACACTGTCAAACGCCACCAAGGTTTACGAGAACGATCTCGGGGAGTTCGAGACGCGACTATTTCTCTTTCAGCATTTGAATGATCAGAACGATGCCGTGCGCGGCGCAGCGGGCTGGGACGGCGATCGCTATGCGGTGGTGAATACGCCGCAGGGTCAGGGCATCGTCTGGCTAACGGTATGGGATTCACCGGTTGAAGCGGGCGAATTCTTCCACCTCGCCGGCCAGTCGGTCGAATCGCGCTATTCCACCAAAGCGGCGACGGGATCGACCGAGCTGGTCAAGAAATACTCGGCTCGTGGCAGGACGCTGCAGCTTTCGACGGTGGAGATTCAGGGCCGCCCAACCGTGGTTTACGTCGATGTCCCCGCCGGCGCCAATCCCAACATCATAAACCCGGCGCAGGTAAAGCTGGCGGAATAACCTGGCCGACGACCGAGTACTCGGACCAAGTGCATCGACAATTGCGGACTGATTGAGGATCGGAGGAACTGGAACTACCTGGAACTGAAAGTACCGGGGACCGTCCTCCGAAACTCCGCGATAATCCTCGATGGTCCGCGTCCTCGGTGCTCGATCAATCCGCGATTGTCGATGCCGTTAGTCCGAGTACTCGATCCTCTCCCGCTTACAATCCTGATATCCTCAGATACCACGCAATGATGGCATCACCGTGCATCAACGCGATAAACCCCGCCGGGGCCAGAAAGACTCCGAACGGAAGCTCGCGTTTGCGCCATGCACCACCGCCCTCGAGAGCCAGCTCGGTTTGTCCCTTGTCATCGGCGAAACCCCGCGCGGACAGAGGATAGACCACCGCCAGTAATACGATCGGCGCCAATGCCGCCCCGATGAAGATCGTGAGCAACGACCGCGTCGGCCCCACGGCAGCGCCGATAACCGCCATCAACGTCACGTCTCCAAATCCCATCGCCGGCCGCTTCAGCCACACTTCGCCCAGCCAGCCGGTGATCGAGATCGCCCCCGCCCCCACGCACATCCCGAGCAGTGCTTCCCACGGCTTGACGAACGGCTCCCAGTCGCCGAGGTAGAGCGCGACCATCGACGTAACGAGCATGAAGAGCACCCCGAACACCGTGAATCCGTCGGGAATGAGAAAGTGCTTGGCGTCGGTCAGCGCGATGCCGAGCAGTATGGTGGCAAAAACGGCGACCCGGAGTCCGGTGAACGTGACGCCGAAATGGAAATACACGAACAGCCAGATCAGCGCGACGATCAGCTCCACGATCGGGTACTGGACGGAGATTCGCTCGTGACAGTTGCTGCAGCGGCCGCGCAGCATCAACCAGCTCAGAATCGGGATGTTCTGGGTTGCCTTGATCTGGTGTCCGCACTTCGGGCAGCGTGAGCGCGGCTTTACTACCGACAGGCCTTCAGGCCAGCGACCGATGCAAACGTTCAGAAACGATCCTATGGCAGCGCCAACCGCGAAAACGTAGATGCCTACGAGGAAATCCATCATGCCTGGAGCTCGTGGAGAATGATGCCCGCCGCGACCGCGACGTTGAGTGATTCGACGTTGGGCGCGATCCGTAGCGCCACGCTCTTTGTTGACTTGGATCGCACTGCTGTGGTCACGCCCGATCCCTCGTTGCCGAGCGCGATTGCCAGGCGTGACGGAGGCGCCACAGCCGTCAGGGCTTCCCCTCCCGCATCGGCCAACCACAGCTCGATTTTCCGGCGCTCCAGAAAGCCGAAAGTCTCTTCGAGCCCAGCGTGCAGGGCCTGATGCTGGAACACGGCGCCCATCGAGCTGCGAATCACTTTCGGGTTCCACAGATCTACGGTGCCTGGCAGAGCGATCGTCGCCGTCGCACCGAGTGCCGCGGCGGTGCGTACGATCGTACCGGCGTTGCCCGGATCCTGAATCCCATCGAGCAGAAGCAGGCGGCACACCTCGCCGGTCTCGAGTGTATCAAGGCTACGCGCGGGAACGGCGCCGATGGCGAGAATCCCCTGCGGTGATTCGGTCTCGGCGGCGGAAAGGAAGTCTTTCTCGGAAATCTCCAGCACGTCGACGCCCGCGGAATCGAGCTGCACGCGCAGCTTTTGCCCGCGCGGTACCTCGGTCAGCTGCGGCGCGACCAGCGCCCCGCGAACGACGAGACCGGAACGCAGAAGCTCTTCGACTGACCGCACGCCTTCAGCGACGAACAGCGCGTTTTTCTCACGTGCTTTTCTGCGTCGTAGATCGCGCGCAAGTGTGAGCAGCTTCACGCGCTTGTAACGGGCCTGGCTGGAATAGGAATTGCCTTTGCGACTCTTAGAACTCTCATCGTTGGAGCACCAATGAAAAGGGCATTAATAGGCGTTGCCATTACCTGCTCCCTCCTCGGCTGTGGAATCTCGCAGCAGCAGGAGGTTCAGATGGGACAGCAATATGCGCAACAGATCAACGCGCAACTACCGATCATTCAGGATCCTGAGCTCAATCGGTACATCAACGTTCTCGGCGATTCGATCGCGCGTCTTACCAAGCGCGCCGATCTCGACTGGCACTTCTTCATCGTCGATGCGGCGGAAGTAAACGCCTTCGCAGTGCCCGGTGGCTTCGTTTACGTCAATCGCGGTTTGATCGAGCGCGCCGACCAGATGGACGAGCTGGCCGGGGTTCTCGGTCACGAGATCGGCCACGTCGTCAAGCGGCATACCGTCAAGCAGATGGAGAAGGAGCAAGGTGCCAACGTTGGACTTACCCTCGCCTGCATCCTGACCAGCATCTGCAATAGCCAGGTGGCAGGCGCGGCGATCAACATCGCGGGCGGCGCGGTCTTCGCGCGCTTCAGCCGTCAGGACGAAGCCGAGGCCGACGACGAGGGCTTCATGAACGTGGTCCGCGCCGGAATCAGTCCGGTTGGGATGGTTACCATGTTCCGAAAACTCCTCGAGGAGAGAAAGACCCGTCCTGCCGGAGTCGAGGCCTGGTTCCTCACCCACCCGCTGGAGGAAGATCGCATCGCCGCGGTGCAGGCAAGGATAAACCAGCTGCCGCCGCCGGAGCTGGCCCGACTCGGGACCGACACGCGGAACTTCCACTCGTTCAAGGCGAGAATCCAGTCGCTCCCCCCATCACCCCCGCCGCGGCAGCTCCAGTAGCTGCAAGCTTGCGACTGCCGACAGATGCGCCGCGATGTTTCGCGGCGCATCTTTTGTCATGCGCACCGCACTGAGCATCGCCGGCTCCGACTCCGGTGGCGGCGCCGGAATACAGGCCGATCTGAAGACCTTCCAGCGCTTCGGGGTCTTCGGCACAACCGTCGTAACGGCCGTCACCGCCCAGAACACCCGCGGCGTGATGAGCTGGGAGACGGTCTCGCCGCAGCTGGTGCGCGCCCAGATTGAGGCGGTGGTCGTCGATCTCGCGCCAGCGGCGTCAAAGTCGGGTATGCTCGGCAACGCGGCGGTTGCCGCGACGGTCGCGACTGCGATTCGAGATCACGCGCTGCGCAATTACGTGCTCGATCCCGTGATGGTCGCTACCTCCGGCGACCTGTTACTCGAGAAAGACGCGGTCGAGGTCATTCGTATGCAGCTCATTCCTCTTGCCGCGCTCGTGACGCCGAATCTGCCGGAAGCAGCGCTGCTCAGCGGCGAAGAGATAACCGATGAGGATTCGATGATTCACGCCGCCGAGATTCTGGTAAACCAGCTTGGCGCGCAGGCAGCGCTGGTGAAAGGCGGACATCTCAATAGCGGTGACAGAGTGGTCGACATCCTTTACGACGGCGACGTCCGCGCGTTTCGCGCCCGCCGGCTGGAGACCACCAACACCCATGGTACCGGTTGCACTCTGTCCGCCGCGATCACAGCGCAGCTGGCGAACGGAGAGTCACTGCACGCCGCGGTGCGCCGGTCCATCGACTACGTCCACAACGCCATCGCCACCGCTCCCGGACTCGGCGGCGGACACGGCCCCCTCAACCACCTCGCCGCCGACCACTAGCGGTCAGCTATTTGATCGCGACGAGCTGTGGCGTGCCGAGCCGGCTCAGGAACTCGGTGACCAGCGATTCGAAGGCGGAGCTCACCCGGGTGGTCGTCTCCAGAACTTCTGCGTGACTGAGCGCGGCACCCGTCACTCCCGCGGCAGCGTTGGTGATGCAGCTCACTCCCGCTACGCGCATTCCGAGCGCTCGCGCCACGATGACTTCCGGAACCGTCGACATCCCGACAGCGTCCGCGCCGAGCAATCGCAGCATTTTTACTTCAGCCGGCGTCTCGTACGACGGACCCAGTAATCCCGCATATACTCCCTCGCGCAGCGTGATGTCGAGTCCCTCCGCGGTGGTGCGAAGCAGCCACCGCAGTCCGGGATTGTAAGCGTCGGTCATGTCGGGAAAGCGGATCTCGCCCTTCTGGGCTTCGCCCACCAGCGGGTTGGCGGCCATCAGGTTGAGATGATCGGAGATCATCATCAGATCGCCGACCGCGAGCTTGGGGGAAATTCCACCCGCGGCATTCGACACGAACAGGTCGTGCGCGCCAAGCGCGTGGAAGACCCGCACCGGGAAGGCAGCCAGGGCGGCGGAGTGCCCCTCATACATGTGAAACCGGCCGCTCAACGCGACGACCTCGCGTCCGCCGAGCGCGCCGACGATCACTGCGCCTTCATGTCCGCTGACAGTCGGCTCTGGAAATCCAGGTATCTCGCGAAATGGGACGCGGACGGCCTCGGTGATCGATTTGGCCAGACCGCCGAGTCCCGAGCCGAGAATGATTCCGATTTTGGGCTGTTGATTGGGCGTGCGCTGCCGGATCGCGGCGGCCGCTTTGACGGCCGCGTCGGTCGAATATTCCTGTTTCATTCCTCGGTCCCGATCAGCTCTTCGATTTTGTCTGACGCATCCTCGATCAGCACGAGACGATCCTCCCATGGAAGGAATGCGCTCTCGAATCCGTTGAGCGCAATCCCCGCCAGTTCTTCGACGGTGAAGCCGAGGTGTTCCGCGGCATAGATGTATTCGTCGGTGAGGGTCGTGGCACTCATCAGCCGGTTGTCGGTATTCAGGGTGACATTCAGGCCGCGGTCGAAGTATTCGCGGAAGGGATGCGTGGCGTATGAATCCGCGACGCGAGTCTGGACGTTGCTTGTCAGGCAGACTTCCAGCGCAATGCGGCGGTCGTTCACATACTGGGTGAGGTCGGGATCCTCGATGAGCCGCGTACCATGGCCGATGCGATTGGCGCCGCAGACGTGAACCGCTTCGCGAACCGACTCGGCGCCGTCGCCTTCGCCCGCGTGAACCGTCACCGCGAGGTTGTTCTCCCGGGCGTACCTGAACGCCTCGGCGTGACGCGAGGCCGGGTTGCCTTTTTCGCCACCGGCGAGGTCGAAGCCGACCACGCCTTCGTTCTTGAACTCGACGGCAAGCCTCGCCATTTCCAGCGAGCTCTCGGGCGGAAACTGGCGAAGGCCGCAGACGATGAAGCGCGCGGTAATCCCAAAGTCGTTTTCCGCCTTACGAAGCCCACGCAGCGGCGCTTCGACTGCCTGCACGAGCGTCAAACCCTGGACGACGTTGAGCAACGGCGCGTTGCGGACCTCGATGTAGCGCACCCCGTCCTCGGCGGCATCCTCCGCCAGCTCGTAAGCCACCCTCTCCAGCGCTTCCTCGGACTGCAGCACCGAGATAGTCACGTCGAATCGGCGCAGGTAATCCTCGAGATCGCGCGCATCGTCGACACGCATGTACTCCGCGAGCTCCTCCGGGGTTTGCCTCGGCAGCTGGACGCGGTGTTCACGCGCGAGATCCACCAGCGTATCCGGCCGGACCGAACCGTCGAGATGGCAGTGAAGCTCCGCCTTGGGAAGCTGGCGAAGCTTGGTAGAGAAGATCGATAGTGGCATTACAGAAAGTTGAGATCGTTGTCGTCGGAGGACTGGCGTGCGCGAACGATGCGAAAGATGGCACCGTTCTGTACCTGCGCATCGTTGCGGGCTGGAATCCCGCGGCTGTCGGTGATCATTCGCTCACCGCTTCGGATCGCCGCCGCCTGGCTCGCATCCCACGATTCGATCGCCTGCAGCGCCGTCGCGGTGCCATCCACCTCGACCGGCTTGCCGTTGATGTAGATGCGAACTGTTTCGCTCACGGATTCACCGGCGAGATGCGCACTTCAGTCGGCGCTGTGATCGGCGAGGGTAGCGATTTCAGGTACGCGATCAACGCGTCGAGATCCACGATGTTGAGGGGCGTCGCGGAAGTCGCGCGGCCGCCGGCATTGTAGCCCTCACCACCTGTCGCCAGAAAGTCGTTCACTACAACCTTGTAAGTTCGCGCGTCGTTCAGCGCAGTCCCGTCTGCCATCGTCGCCGACACCAACCTCGACCCGGCTGGCTTCATCGGATCGTATTTGATCGTGAGACCGCTGACGTGGTCGTTGACTGGGCCCTTTGTGAGCATCGCTTCGAGCAGGCCACGCAACTGCGCGCCGGTCATCCTCAGTTCATACAACGTGTTCCCGAACGGCTGAAGCTCGAACAGCGAGCCGTAGGTCGCTTCCCCCGCGCGGAGGTCGGTGCGGATGCCGCCGTTGTTCATGATCGCGACGTCGCCCTTCCCTGC
>DATFGW010000157.1:0-3836 GCA_035249045.1 Gemmatimonadaceae bacterium
TCGTCTCGCCGGGGCGCCGTTCGTGAAGGTCGAGGCATCCAAGTTCACCGAGGTCGGCTACGTCGGCCGCGATGTGGAGTCGATGGTGCGCGATCTCGTCGAGAGCGCCATCAACATGGTGCGCGGCGAGCGCGAGACCGAGGTCCAGGAGATCGCCAAGGGGAAAGTGGAAGAGCGCTTGCTCGATCTGCTGCTGCCCATCCCGCCCGACATCAAGCAATCGACTCACTCGTCGGCGGCGGCGAGCGGCGGCGCGCATCTCTTCGTCGTTTCCCCCGCCGGCTCCGTTTCCACCGAGTCCGACGCTTCCGAGGTCCGCTACAAGCGAACCCGCGACAAGCTTCGCCAGCTGCTCGTCGACGGCCAGCTCGAGGAGCGCGAGATCGAGATCGAGGTCACCCAGCAGGCACCGGTGATGTTCGACATGATGGTGCCGCAGGGTGCGCCGGAAGGGATGGACAATCTCTCCGACATGATCCAGGACATGCTGCCCAAGCGGAAGAAAAAACGCACCGTCAAGGTCTCGGAAGCGCGGCGCATCCTGCTCGGCGAGGAGCTGGAGAAGTTGATCAACAAGGAAGACGTCACCGCCGACGCACTCGAGCGGGTGCAGACGATGGGGATCATCTTCCTCGACGAGATCGATAAGATCGCGGGGCAGCGCGGCCCCAGCAGTGGCGGACCGGACGTCTCGCGCGAAGGAGTGCAGCGCGATCTCCTGCCGATCGTCGAAGGATCGAACGTCCAGACCAAGCACGGCATGGTGAAGACCGATCACGTGCTGTTCGTCGCCGCCGGCGCGTTCCATGTCGCCAAGCCCAGCGATCTCATTCCCGAGCTCCAGGGCCGCTTTCCCATTCGCGTCGAGCTGCAGTCGCTGACCGAAGCGGACTTCGTCCGCATCATGACCGAGCCCGAGAACGCTCTCACCAAACAATATTCGGCGTTGGTCGAGGCCGAGGGAGCGACGCTCGAGTTCACGACTGATGGAATCGCCGAGATCGCGAAGATCGCCGCGCACGTCAACGAGCGGATGGAAAACATCGGCGCGCGACGGCTGCACACCGTGATGACCACCTTGCTCGAGGAAGTCCTGTTCGGTCTGCCCGACAGCGGCGAGAAGACGGTGCGTGTCACTCAGGATCTCGTGCGGAGCCGGCTCAAGACCATCGCCGACGACGAAGACCTGAGGCGTTACATCTTATAAGCAGCACGGAGCGGGCGGCGTGCAGCCAGGGGCACCAAAGCCAGAACGACTCTTCATCGGTGTCCCCCTCGCGGACGACGCCCGGCAATCCATCATCAAGTCGCTGCCGAAGAATCTACCCGGAAAACCAGTTCCGCCCGAGAACTGGCACTTCACTCTGCGCTTCCTCGGCGCCACAGCGCCGGCGACGCGCGATCTGATCATCCAGCTGCTGCGCAGTGCAATGTGCGGTGCGCCGTTCGACATTCGGTTCGACTCGCTCGGCGCGTTTCCGCGCCCCAATCGCGCGCGAATTCTGTGGTTGGGAATCGAGGAAGGTGCCGAGCGGATGATTCAGCTCGCGGCGATCGCCGAAGCGACGGCTCGCGTCGCCGGGTTTGCCGCCGAATCCAAGCCGTTCAAGCCGCACCTGACTCTGAGCCGGATCGATCCACCAATCTCGGTGAGTGCGCTCGTAAGCGCCAAGCCGCGATTCAGCGCGCGGATGACGGTCGATTGCCTCATTCTCTACAGGAGCAGACTCGGCGGCGGGCCAGCACGCTACGAGGAAGTGGAGCGTATCAGGCTGGGCCGCTGAGCGCTGCTACGCCCCTTTTCGCGGACAACCGAATACCAGAACTCTTTCGACTCTGGTGGACGGGGTAAGCCTACCGAGCTCCTCCGCCGTCCATTTGCGAAATACTCCGCTTTTGAATCCGCCCGAAAGCACGAAACTCATTCCACAGTGATCGCGAAGCATCACCACGACTATTCCTTCGCCAGCCGCTGGCTTGGGATCCTGATGCGTCAGCAACTCCGCGAGCGTGGATCCGACGCCGAGTGAATCGATGGTACGAAACGCCGGCGACTTGATGTCGAGGCGCCACACCCGGCCATCGACGATTTCGGCGTCGAGCTCGCCGGGCGGACTCGAGATAGTAACCCTGCGTTCCATCATTCCTTCGCCACCGAGCTGGGTCGTGTCGCGCTTGACAGTGCAAATCTTCTTGACGGAATCGACGTTCACGCCGATGCGGATCGGACCGATCCCGTCGGCGGTGATCGTCTTCGCATTGCAAGCACGCGTGGACGGTGCCCCCTCGGTCGCTCCTGCCGTCCCGGGTGTCTTCGCGCTCGCCGTGGTGTCGAAGGTGCTCGCCGCGTTCGAAGCGGTGTCAGCCGTGCTCGCCGCGCGATCTTCAGTCGACTTGGTCTGACAGCCGACGAGCGTGGCCATCGCAAGCGCGACGAACACCGTATTGAAGATCGCTGCCAGCGCCAGTCTGATGCCTTGCTTCACCGCACGTCCGTGTAAGGATGGTACGCCGGTTTCGGCGCCGGTCCTTCCGGCTTGTCGAACTGCATCCGCCGCTCCAGCTCGTCAAAGCGGGGCTCGCTGCGCAGCGAATCCAGCACCGGATGCACCCGCAGATAGGCCGCCCAGCCGCGGCGCTCGTCGATCGAGACGTCGATCCAATCCAGTGCCTTGTCGTTTTCCTTGAGCCCGATGTAAGTCAGCGCCAGCTCGACAGGGGAGACGTACTCGTGCTTGCGCTTCTCCTCGAGCTCCGTGGCGACCTCCCGCGCGTATGAATCGTTGCCGGCGGCAGCCATCGAGAACGCGAGGGTCGCCTTCGTGTACGTCCCGCCCTTCTCGGCGAGCGCGAGGCCATCGCGCAGCGCCTGCTCGGCGGCAGCGAACTGCTTCTGGAAAGTCAGGATCAGTCCCAGTATGCGATGACTTTCTTCCGCCTCGGTGTTCATCGCGATGGCGCGCTCGAGGTGATACCGCGCCTGGTCGTACCGACGCGCGTACAGATAGGCGTAGCCGAGGCTGCGACGAACTGATACGGATGCGGGATCGTTTTCCTGGGCGGTGTGGGCCTCGAGGAGAGCCTCGTCGAATTTCCCGTTTGACGCGAGCATGAACGCGTACCACTGGTGCGCCGGCGCGTAGCGCGGATCGAGCTCGATGGCGCGCCGGAATTCCCGCGCTGCTTCGTCCCACTTCCAGTCATAGACGAAAAGGCTCCACGCCAGCGACGCGTGCGCCTCGGCCAGACTTTCGTCGAGAGCAATCGCCTTCCGCGCGTATGACTTGGCCTTCTCGTGGCCCTCGTGCACCGGCACGTTGCGGTAATCGATGTGCAACGAATACGAATCGGCGAGGCCGGTGTACGCGAGCGCATAGCCTGGATCAAGGGCGATGGCCTGCTCGAAATATTTGATGCCCTCGTACACGTCCGCTGAAGTGCGTTTGTTCCAGAAATAGCGCCCGCGCAGGTACAATCCGTAAGCCTGGACGTTCGCAGTGTGATGATTGACCGTCGGTGCCGGTGGCTCGACGAGTGTGGTCGAGCGGAGCTGGGTCACGATGGTGCGCGCAATCTCGTCCTGAATGGCGAAGACATCGTGGAGCTTGCGATCGTATCGCTCCGACCACATCAGGTGTCCGTCTTCGGTCGATGTGAGCTGCGCGGTGATGCGGAGATTGTCGCCGAAACGGCGGACGCTGCCCTCCAGGACTTCCGACACCTCCAGCAGCGCGCCAATGGCGCGGACATCCTGCGCCTTGCCCTTCAGAGCGAAGACCGAAGTGCGCGAGGCAAGCCTTAGTCCCTGCACCTTTGCGAGAGCGTTGATCAGCTCG
>DATFGW010000158.1:0-7008 GCA_035249045.1 Gemmatimonadaceae bacterium
GCGACGTGCTTTTTGGGAATGATCAGGATGTGAACCGGCGCCTGGGGGTTCACGTCGCGGAAGGCCGCGATCTCCTTGTTGTTGACGAGCATCTGCGCCGGAATCTCGCCGCGCGCAATCCGACAGAAAATGCAGGATTCAGCCATTCGACTGCCTCGGGAGTGCCTGGCTCGCAGTGACGATCGCCACCGCTGCCACGCCAGCAGTCTCAAAACGTAGCGTCGTCGACGCCAGCTTCACAGGGAGAAACGCGCCGCCAAGGAATTGATCGCGCTCCGATTCTTCCATTCCGCCTTCCGGACCGAGCGCGAGCGTAATCGGCGGCCGCATCGGCACGCCCGCGATCGGTTCGCCATCGTGGGAAAGCAGAAGTCGCGTACCGAGTGGAGCTGCCGCGATCGCGCGCTCGACGGTCGCTTCCGGGAAAATATCGGGCAGCCAGCCGCCGCCACTCTGCTCCAGCGCCGAGATCATCCGCGCGCGAATCTTGTTCTGAAACGTTGGACCTTCCCCGCGCGGTGAGACGCTCTTCGACCGTCGCCACACCACCGGTCGCCAGCTCGTCACGCCGAGCTCGGTCGATTTTTCGGCCAGCCACAGCATTCGCTCGCGATCGGCGACCGGCGCGAGCAGATGAATCGGAACGGGCCGCTGGATCTCGCTGATCTCGGCGATGTCCACCAGCGCCGAGCTTCGCGACGTCTTCACCAGAACGCCGACCGCGGCCCTGCCCGCTCCATCGCGGAGCGCAACACAGTCACCGACTCCGACCCGCGCGACCCGGATGTGGTGCGCGGCCTCTTCCGAGAGCGTGACAGCGGTGCCGACCGCGAGCTCGTCGGGCGCGAAAAAGGTCGCTACCGGGGTGCGATCAGCGCACTCCACCACGCGTCCTCCGTATCCTCGCGCTGAACTTTCCATCCATCCGCCTCCAGTGCGCGCACAATCTCCTCGCGCTCGTCCACCAGAATCCCCGAGATGATTGCCTGACCCCCGGGAGAAAGCGCGGCCTTCATCGACGGCAGCAGTGACAAGATCACCGACGAAATAATGTTAGCGATCACTACGCGTACCGGGGCCAGCAATGGCAAAAGAGTGAGCCCATCGCCTTCGATGACCTCGACGCCGTCCCGGACTCGATTCAGGCGCAGGTTCGTCGCATTTTCGAGCAAGCCGACGCCGTTGGCCCGGACGTTCTCTTCGGCGTTTCCGATCGAGTCATGATCGATCTCGACGGCCGCGACACGGGCGGCGCCGAGCTTGATCGCGGCGATCGAAAGAACGGCGCTCCCGGCGCCGAGATCGGCAACGACGTCGCCCGTACGAATCGCGCCTTGCATCAAGCGCATCGCGCCGCGCGTGGTGGGATGCTCGCCGGTACCGAACGCCATCGCCGGATCGACGACAATGGTACGAGACGGATCGTAGCCACCGGCGAGCCATGGCGGCGCGATGATGAGATTGCCGACTTCGTGCGCCGACACCGACGCTCGCCACTGCGAATAGTCGGTGTCGGGCGCTTCGCTGACAGAGATTTCAGCGCGCGGATCCGCGTCCATCACCGCCGCGCGGATGTCGGCCAGCGAAGTTTCGCGCGGAAAATGGGTCAGTACACTGGCGCCATCTTCCTGAACGCCCTGCGAGCCCGACGCGAAAAGCGCCGCGATCACTCCGTCACGATTGGATCCAGGAGTGATTCGCAGCGCTATCCAGCTCACGCGTGAACGCGCTGAGTGATCTCGTGCCGCAACAGGGCGATCATGCCGGGCCGCAGGCAATGGATTGTGACCGCCCCGATACGGTCACGCGCCCAGCGATTCCTTGAGCTTTGACCAGAGTCCTTTGGGGCGCGCCGGCGGCACTTTCTGGAGCTCGCCGAGCCGGTTGATCAGCGCGAGCTCCTCCTCGCTCAGATTGTCCGGCGTCCAGAGCTGCAGCCTTACGTGCAGGTCACCCGCGGAGCTGGAGTTGATCCTCGGCAGCCCGCGGCCGCGCAGATTGAAGACCTGTCCGCTCTGAGTGCCGGCGGGGACCTGCAGACTGACCGTACCCGTCACCATCGGCACCTCGACGTTCGACCCCAGCGCAAGCTGGGGATAGGTGACGAGAACTTCGGTGTAGAGATCTTCGCCATCGCGCTCGAAGCGGGAATCTTCCTCGACCTCGAATACAACCAGGATGTCACCACGCGGTCCGCCGCGGGGACCGACGTTGCCGACACCGCGCATCGTCATGTACTGACCGGTCGCGACGCCGGCGGGAATGCGCACCAGAATCTCCTTCTCGCCGCGCACACGTCCTTCGCCTCGGCATTTCTTGCACGGAGACGAGATCACTGTCCCTTCACCCGAGCACGTCGGGCACGGGGCCACACTAACGACCTGTCCAAAAAACGAGCGTTGGGCGCGGCGAACTTCGCCGCTGCCTCGGCACGTCGTGCAAGTCACCGGAGATGAGCCCGGCTCCGCGCCGCGGCCTTCGCAGCGATCGCACGGCTCCAGCAAACGCACCGTCACCTTTTTCTCGGCGCCCGTCGCAACCTCGAGCAGAGTCATCGGCATCGCGATCTTGATGTCGGAGCCCGTGCGCGGTCCGCTGCCGCGCGACATCCCGCCGCCAAAGAGATCGCCGAATCCGCCGAGTCCACCCAGATCGCGCATGAAGATGCTGAGCGCTTCGCTGAGATCGACGTGGTGGAAGCCGGCTCCGCCACGAAGGCCAGCTTCGCCGTAGCGATCGTACATGGCGCGCTTGTCAGGATCACGCAAAACGTCGTAGGCCTCGGTGATCTCCTTGAATTTCTCCTCGGCATCCTTCGACCCATTGTTGCGATCGGGATGGTACGTCATCGCCAGCTTGCGATACGCGGTCTTGATCTCCGCATCGCTGGCGCTGCGCGCAACGCCGAGTGTCTGGTAAAAATCAGCCATGTACTCTCGAATTCTCCTTCAGTAAATCGGTCACCAGCTCGGACGTGTGCGTCACGAGTGAGATTACTTTGTCATACGGCATTCGCGTCGGTCCGATGACGCCGATGACGCCCGTGAGCGGACCAGCGTGATACGATGCGGTCACCAGAGTAAAGTTCGCGAGCTTCGGGTCGTTGTGCTCGTTGCCGATAGAGATGGACACGCCGTTCGTTCCGCTACGACGACGCAGAAGCTCGCCGAGTTTCTCGCGTGTCTCGGTCAGCGCGACGAGCTTGCGCATGTTGTCGACGTTGGCGAACTCCGGCTGCTCGGCGAGAACCGACGCCTGGCCGAGGAGCACCGAGTCGTCCGACTCGAGCGCGCTGTCGAACAGCTGATCGCCTTCCTCGATGAAAACGTTAAGAAGATCCGTCGCTTCCCTGGTCGGACCGACATCGCGCAGGCGATCGCCAAGCGAAGACCGGATCTGGCGCATGCTCAATCCGGCGAGCCGCTCGTTCAGCACGCGGGTGACCTCGGCGATGGCGGCATCAGCAATCTCGCCGCGCACATCGACGAAAATCGTACGCACCGCGCCCGCCGACAGAGTGAGGGCGACGAGCAGCCGCTCCGAGGAGAGCTTGATTAGCTCGACCTGCTCGAGGATCGAGTTCTCGAGGCTCGGGCCAAGCGCGATGCCAAGCTCCTGGGTGATGACGCCCAGGCTCTGGGCGGCGCGCCGAAGAATGGCTTCGACCGCGGAGCCGCCGGTTGCGATCTGAGCGGTTAGGCGGCGGCGTTCGGTGGCCGCCGGTGGGCGGATCGGAATCAGGGAATCGACGTACACCCGGTAAGCCACATCGGTGGGGACCCGACCAGCCGAGGCGTGGGGATGGTAGAGGTAGCCTTTTTCCTCGAGGTCGCTCATGGTGTTGCGGATCGTAGCTGGGGAGACGCCTAGCCCGAACTTGTGCGCAAGACTCCGCGAGCCAGCCGGCTGAGCTGTCTCAACGTAGGTCTGGATTACGGCTTCGAGAACCCGCCGCTCGCGCTCATTGAGTCCAGGCAATGCCATACTCCAAATATAGCAGTGACTACAAGTTGCGCCTACGCGGCGGTGGCAGGCTCCGGCCTCCGCGACGCAAGGTCGGAGGCCAGACTGTCGAGCCTCAGCCACCCGGTCGGAGTCAAACGAACTCTCGGGTTCTCGAGCGGATCGTCGACCACAGCCCACCCCGCCGACTCCCAGCTCCGTATCCGATTCATCTCATGCGCCGAGATCGCCAGGCCGCGCCGGGTGCGCAAGCCTAGATAGACTTCCTCGAAGCTTCGGTTCTCGACGGTTAGCGACTCTGCACCCTCTATCGCACTTCCACCCGACGCGAGACGCCGAATCCACGCGGAGTACGCTGAAACGTTCCAGCGACGGGTGCTGCCATCGAACGAGTGCGCGGATGGTCCGATTCCGACGTACGGCTCGCCTGTCCAGTAGGCGGAATTGTGGCGCGAGCTCATTCCCGGCCGGGCGAAGTTGGAGACCTCGTAGTGATCGAAGCCCGCGGCCGTCATCATGTCGTGCGCGGTGAGGAATTCCCGCTCGTAAGTCTCCTCGGTGCCCTGGACGATCACGCCGCGGCTGGCCCAGCGATAAATCGGCGTCTTGGGTTCGACGGTCAGACCGTAGAGTGAGATATGGGTCGGCTCGAGATCGACCGCGCGGGCCAGATCGTACTCCCACGACCTGCCGATCTGGGGCGGCAGCGAGAAGATGAGGTCGAGGGAGATGTTCTCGATACCCGCGCTGCGCAGACTCTGAACCGCCAGGCCGATCTGGGTCGAATCGTGGACGCGGTGCATCCATTTGAGCGCCGCATCATCGAAGCTTTGCGCACCGAGAGAGACCCGATTGATGCCCGCAGCGCGGAACTCAGAGGCCGACGTGTCCGAGATGTCGTCGGGGTTGGCCTCGAGGGTGATCTCAGCATCGCGGGCGATGAATGCGTGGTCGCGCACGGCCGCCAGCGCGACGCGGATGCCGCCAACGCCGAGCCGCGACGGAGTGCCGCCGCCGAAGTACACGGTCTCGAAGGTCCGCCCGTCGATGAGGCGGCCGACCGAGTCGAGCTCTGCCCTCAGCGCAGCGAGGTACTCATCCACCGGCGTGGCCGAGCGCACCGCGATCGAGAAATCGCAGTACGAGCAGCGGCGCGCGCAGAAGGGGACGTGGATGTACAGGTGGCGGGTCGGCACGCTCTAATATACGGCTCCTTCGTCTGAGATCGCGGTGCTTCGACTGGCCAAACGAGTCCAAAAGTCGGCAGTCCGGAGACTGGAAAGCTGGTAGTCTGTCAGCTGTCACACTGGCGAGCCGGCGGCCGTGCGTTTCCTTTAGACGCCAAGAGCGACAGACTAGAACGCTCCGAGCTGTCCAGTCTCCAGACTGCCGGCTTTTGGACTCGTGTGGTCAGTCGTGGCGCGCTGATTCATACGCCGCAGCTTTACCGACGACGTATCTCTCCCGCCAACGAACACTCGACCAAGCCGAGTATCTCCAGCGAAGTGATCGCCGCGAGGCACTCGGCCATGGTGAGTCCGGTGATCGCGGGGAGGGAGTCCGTGAGAACGTACGAGGACGAGGTGGCGTCCCAGACTTTCTGCTCGGAATCGGGCAGGAGTGGTGGTGCCGGATCCGGCGGGGCGGTGAGGCCGAGCAGGGTAAGGGCGTCATCGGGCGCGGCGATCAGGACTGCGCCGTCACGAAGGAGCTGATTGGAGCCGCGGCTCTGGTCGGAATCGATGGGGCCCGGGACAGCGGCGACGGTTCGATTCAGCTCAAGCGCCTGGCCGGCGGTGTTCAGCGCGCCGCTTCGGAATCCGGCCTCGACCACGATCGTGACGGGAGCGAGAGCGGCGATGATTCGGTTGCGCCGTGGAAAGGCGCCTTGATGTGCCCTGGCACCGGGAGGATTCTCCGACACGACGAGACCATGGTCGGCGATGGTTTGGTGGAGGACGCGGTGGCCGACCGGATACGGGACATCGATCCCAGTCCCGAGAACCGCGACGGTATTGCCGCCGCATTCCAGTGCGGTGCGGTGGGCAGCGGCGTCGATGCCGCGAGCCATCCCGCTCACGATCGACGCGCCGGCGCGGGTCAGGGCTCGGGTAAGGGTGCGGGTCACGCGCTCGCCGTAAGCGGTGGAGTTCCGGGTCCCGACGATTGCGACGCGAGGTTTGGCCAGCGCCGATGCCCGGCCGAGAACAAAAAGCTCGACGGGCGGCTGGGCGAGATCGAGCAACTCCGGCGGATAGGTGGGGGACTGCTGGTCCCAGCACTCGACGCGGCGGCCGCCGTGATCGTCGACCGCGACAGACCGCCCCGCGACGACCTCACTATCGACTTGAGCTTGGTGAGCCAAGCTCAGGGTAAGGCTACAGTTGCATCTTCCGGCTTCACAGTTTGCTTCAGCCTAAGAAGCTCGGTCCACCACGCGGCGGTGAGTGCGTCCAATCCCTCGCGCGCGGCCGCGCTGATCGCGAACAAACCAAAGGCACCGGGCGCCTGGATCGGAGGCGCGTACTGCTCGCCGAGGAGGTCCATCTTGGTGAAAACGACGCAGTGGGGCTTGGCGGCGAGATCGGCGGAATACTCGGCGATTTCGCTGCGGAGCTGATCGTATTCGGCCTGCCAGTCCATCGCGTCGATGGGGATCAGAAACGCCACGATGCGGGTGCGCTCGATGTGCCGCAGGAACTGGAGACCAAGACCCTTGCCCTCGTGGGCGCCTTCGATGATGCCCGGGATGTCGGCTACGACGAAGGTGCGGTGATCGGAAAGTTGGACGACGCCCAGGTTGGGCTGGAGGGTCGTGAACGGATAGTCCGCGATCTTCGGACGAGCGGCAGAGATCACCGACAGGAGGGTGGACTTTCCAGCGTTGGGCTGGCCGACGAGGCCGACGTCGGCGATGAGCTTGAGCTCGAGCTCGAGGGTGCGCCGCTCGCCTTCCTCGCCCGGCTGCCACTCGCGCGGGCTGCGATGCACGGAGGTGGCGAACCAGGCGTTGCCCTTCCCGCCCCGACCGCCCTTCGCGACGAC
>DATFGW010000159.1:0-2029 GCA_035249045.1 Gemmatimonadaceae bacterium
CAACGCGGACCTGGTGCTCGGCTGGGGTCTCTTCACGCGCGCCACCGTGCTGACACTCTGGACGATTCTCGCGCTGTTCGCTGCACTTTACCTGGCGCGACTCGCGGTCGGCCAACGAAAAGTCGGTGGTGGATCCCGAGCGCGCGGCCTCGTCGCGGCCGCGGCTGCATTGCTGCTCGCTGCCTGGCTCGCGTCGGGAATAAGCGGTAGACAACTGCCACAGGTCGAGGCGTTTCTACCGCCGTCGGCGCCCATTGCGCTCGCATCGCCCGCCGGGATCACGCCGACCTGGATCCTCAACGACTACACCGGCGCCCTCGATGCAGCACGCGCCTCCGGCAAGCTCGTCTTCATCGACTTTACCGGCTACACCTGCACCAATTGCAGATGGATGGAGGCGAACATATTCAGCCGTCCCGACGTCGGTGCAGAGCTCGGTCAGTTCGTGCTCGCACGACTCTATACCGACGGTGATGGAGATATCTACCAGCGACAGCAATCCTTTCAGGAGCGGACGTTTGGCACTGTAGCGCTGCCGCTCTACGCAGTCGTGGACGGCGCCGGTTCGATTCGCGCTACATTCAGCGGCCTCACTCGTGAGCCGGCGGAGTTCATCGCCTTCCTGCGGAACGCGCGGGCCGCCAGGGTGGCGACGACGCAGTAATCAGGGGCTTTTTGGGGCGACGCCGGCCTTGTCGGCACGTTGGAGAACTTCTTCCGCAGTCGATAGCGGACCGCCGTGCTCCGCTTTCGCGGCCTCGATCTTCCGGGCCACCTGTTCGGTTTCCTTGTCTTTCTTGCCGCGCCGGAAGATGAACTCAGGGGCGAGTGCAACGCCGAGAAGCGTCAGCGGCAGGATCTGCAAAGTCTGAATGAGCAGCGAGACCGCAATTGCGTCGGCTGGCCGCACGCCGAACTGCTCGGCCATCAGCGCGTATACGAATTGAAAGAACCCGACGTTGCCCGGCGTCGCTCTGATGATCAGTCCGACGTTGATGCCAAGCAGACACGCGAGGCTGCCGGCCAGCGGGATCGATACGTGCGCGGCGGCGGCGGCGAGCTGAAAGGTCCATAACTGACATGCCCATGCGGCCAGCGAAAGCAGAATGGCCGCGATGAAGCGGGGGCCGGTCGCCAAACGGCCGGCAGTCTGACCGAAGCTGACGAAATAAGCGCGCACCCGACCCCAGACGGTGCGCGGC
This sequence comes from Gemmatimonadaceae bacterium, assembly GCA_035249045.1. Lineage (GTDB taxonomy): Bacteria > Gemmatimonadota > Gemmatimonadetes > Gemmatimonadales > Gemmatimonadaceae > UBA4720. The sequence goes on from DATFGW010000159.1 coordinate 1,203, forward strand.
CGAGCGCGCCGCTCGGGAACGTGCTCGGGCTTCATGTGGCGCGCAGCGTATACGAAGAAAATGAGCGCCAGCACGATCACGGCGAGGAGAATCTCCGCCGGGAATTTCCACCTCTCGAACTGGTGCGGGAGCTCGAAGGTGATGACGCCATAGACGAGAAGAAAGACGAATCCGATCGGATCGAACAGTTTCTCCAGCGCCATCGATGCCAGGACGGTCGAGCTCTGCACCCCACTCACGCGCGAGACGAACACGACTCGCGCCGCGTCTCCACCGCTGGCGACGAGAACGTTGTTGAGTCCCGCGCCGGCAATCGTAGCGCGCATCGCGAGCGGCAATGAGGTCACTCCGATCGGTCGGAGAAAAAGCCACCACCGCACACCCTTTATCAGCACCGACAAAAAGTTGACGCCGATCGCCGCGGCGAGGAGGGGCATCGACGCATGACGCATGGAGCTCCACGCGATGTGCCAGTTGATTGTGCGGGCAAAGAGAATGAGGAAGACGAGAATCGCGGCGGAAATCGCCCAGCGAATCCCTTTCTTCAGTTTGGGGCTCATTCAGTGGGCAGCGTGGCGAACTCGTAGCCCTGATCGGTCAAGCGGTCGATGATGTGGGGTAGGGCAGCGGCGGTTTGCATCCGATCGCCATCGGGGTTGTAGCCGTCGCCATCGTGCAGCAGCACAATCGAGCCCGGCGTGACTCCCTCGATGGTGCGCCGCACGATTTCGTTGACACCGGGCCTGTCGCTGTCCCAAACTCCGAGCGACCACCCGACAGTGCGCTCACCGTACGAGCTCGCGATCGGTGTCGTCCACGGACTGCGA
>DATFGW010000160.1:0-8070 GCA_035249045.1 Gemmatimonadaceae bacterium
CCGAGTGAATGACCGACCAGGACGTAGGGAGGTTGCTCGCCGGCTTTATCAAGTGCAGCGTGGAGATCGTTCGCGATGCTCTTCCCACTTTGCGCGCCGGGCGTCGGATCACTCCACATGATTCCCGCGCGGCTGTAGGCACACGCGCGAGTCGTTTTCGCGATGGAGTCGTGGACGCCGAACCAACTGTATGAGCCGCCCATGTCGAGCCCAGATTCGAACACGACGGTTGGGGATCCGGTTCCGCGGCAATCGATCTGAATTCGGCGGCCGCCGATATCGACCAATTTTCCGGGCGCTGGGAAATTCCGACTGGCGCTGCGGCGCCCCGCTGTCTCGTACCCTGCGCCAACGAGTATCACCAGAGCGACGATCGCGGCGAGTCCCAGTCCGATGCGGCTAAGCCATTTCTTCATTTGAACTCCCTTGCGATGGACCTTGCGTGGAGCCTATCGGAAGTCAGTCGAAGTGGACAAATATTATCGGGCTGAGAGCCGAATTCCGTCAAGCATGTAATTAGTAAGCTCCATCGTGGAGATCGCCATGAACGCAAAGATCGACGCGCCGTCGCTGCGGCTTCCCGGAACGCTGCTGCTCGTGGGACAGGTTCTTTACATCATCGTCACCCAGTTCCACGCCGACGGGCCCGCCAACAATCATCCCGTTGTGTTCGCCGAATATGCGAGCAGCGGGATGTGGACGGCGGTGCACCTCGGTCAGTTCCTGAGCATGTCGATCCTGCTCGGGGGTGTGTTCGGGCTCGCGCTTTCACTCGACGCCCACAATCCAGTCGCGCGAATGGCGAGCCGGTTCGGCGCAGCCTTAGCCGTGGTGGCACTCGCGTTGTACGGCGCGCTCCAGGCGGTCGATGGCGTCGCGAACAAGCAGGCCGACGTCGCCTGGATGTCTGCAGCGGGCGCGGAGAAGGCGGCGCGGTTTGCCAGTGCCGAAGCGATCCGCTGGATCGAATGGGGACTCCGAAGCTACCAGGACGTCGCGATGGGTCTCGCGTTGCTGCTGATCACCGCCGCCGTCGTTCGAACGACGTGGCTTCCGCGGGCGCTTGGTTACCTGATTGGACTTTCGGGCATCGTGTACATCGTGCAGGGATGGGTGGTCGGAGTCCAAGGCTTCTCGAGCTCCGAATCAATCCTGATCGTGTTAGCCTGGGCTCTAACCCTCGCCTGGGTGATCTGGCTGATGACCGTCGCGCGGCGCGCGCACCAGCCGGAGACCTCGTCGTCGCTGTAACGGTCACGCTGCACCCCTGTCGAGGCACATCGCGGAACAGGGAAGGTGCGATGTGGCCGTGTCGCCGATAACGACGATTGTCACGCCAATCCGTTTATGCGGCCGCTTCCAGGCGGGCGACGAAGCGCAACGCTCGCGACAACCACAGCGAGGACGATATCGAATGAAAGGCAGAACGCCGGCCACCAGGCCGGGACCCCTGGATCGACGATCACACTTCCGTGAACGAGATCGAACAGTCCGTGGGCTGCCAACCCGACAACTACAATCCACAGGCTCGACTTGAAGCCCGCAACAGCCGCTGAGAAGAAAATCAGCGCGACGATACATTCCGCGATGAGAACGGGGGCGGATCCACCCACGACCGCAAACAGCACGTAATAAGAAGCGATCACCATCAGAATCGTGGGGTAAAACGCCCGATCGCGATCGAGGCCGATCAACCGGCCCGCACCGAAGGTGAGGAGCGCCAACACGACTCCAATACCGTACGCGAGCATGCTCCGCTCCTGAAGACATTGGACTCATATTCTAGGAAGGGTTTGCAGCCCTTGCCACAGCGCGAGTCATCACCTTCGCTTCGATAGAATCAGCCGCTTCGTTCAGGAGATCAGCCGCTTCGTTCAAGCCGGCTGCCTCGGGATGGCCGACATTCCTCCCGTAAGCACACGGACTCGGGAGGACAGCATATGATGCAGCATCCGGTACAGTCGACGTTTCGGAAATGGGCTCGAATCTCGGGCCTGTTTGTCGTCGTCATCGCCCTGGCATTGGGCTGCGTCATCGCCGGCGCGGCTGACACTATCGCGGCGCGGCCGGCGACGACGATTCCGTCGATCGCGCTCGTCTCACACATCCCCTCGCACAACCACGCGTACACGGCGTCGATCTCTCCGCGCTCAGGCGTAATCGGACTGAATCAGCAGCGGGACTGGATGGTGGAAGTCCGCGCTTTCTCCGGTATGCCGGTGGGCGGAGCTACGCTCACACTCAAGTGCTGGATGCCCGACGATCCGGAAGCGGGCACTTCACTGCCGAAGGTGACCGAGATCGGCGGCGGGCGGTATCGCGTCGAAGGAATGCGCTTCGACCGGCGCGGCTGGTGGAATCTGAAGCTGCGGATTTCCGGCGCGGCCGGGACCGACAGTCTGGCGTTCAACCTGGTACTCTAGTGACTTCCCCAACGATCATTCCAATGTCCGCTCCGCGACACGTCGAGCGATTTGAGACAATCGTCATTGGAGCTGGACAGGCCGGGCTGTCGGCGGGCTACCATCTGGCGGAACGCGACGTCGACTTCGCGATTCTCACTGATGAGGAGCACGTTGGCGACAACTGGCGGAGACGCTGGGATTCGCTCCGCCTCTTCACCCCGGCGGGGTACAGCGGGTTGCCGGGTATGCCGTTTCCAGCGCTTCCGTCGGAGTTGCCCGACAAGGACCAGGTAGCGGACTACTTGGAGCGATACGCTGAGCGCTTCGACTTGCCCGTGCGCCTCGGGACGCGTGTCGAATCGCTTGGCTGGGATGGTGAGCGCTATGTTCTCCGCACAAGCCGATCGAACATCGAAGCCGACAGCGTCGTCATCGCCACCGGTGCGTTTCAGGCGCCACGAGTGCCGGTGTTGGCATCGCGCCTTTCGCCACGGATCCATCAAATTCACTCGAGCGAATACCGCAACCCGTTCGATCTGCCCGATGGACCCGCATTGGTCGTCGGCGCCGGAAATTCGGGTGCGCAGATCGCCGTCGAGCTCGCACGCTTCCGCAAGGTATGGCTGGCCGGCCGCAACACTGGTCACTTACCGCGACGTTTTCTTGGCCGCGATCTGTTTCAGTGGATCTGGCCGATCCTCACCCGGGCGACCGCAGACACAAGACTTGGGCGCCGCATTCGAGAGAACGTCCGAAGCGGCGGGGACGCGCTGATCGGTATTCCAGAGCGCACCATCGCTGACGCCGGAGTGGACCGCGTGGGCCGAGTCACGGACGAGCGCGGGGGACTTCCGGTGTGCGACGCCGACGTCGTCACGCCGAGTGTCATTGTGTGGTGCACCGGGTTCGAGCCAGACTACCGCTGGATCGACCTGCCGATTTTTGCGCAAGACGGCTATCCCCGCCACGAGCGCGGCGTCGTTCCCGGCGCACCTGGTCTCTACTTTACGGGACTCCGCTTCCAGTATCGTCTCACCTCGTCGCTGATCGGCGGCGCCGGACTCGACGCCGAGTTTATCGCCGAGCAAATCGCGAGGCGGGCCGAGGCGGGCGCCGTCGCCTGACTACCCACTGAATGTTAAAATTGATGGCATGAGTAGAAGTGGGATGTTGTGAGCGGTCCGGGAGGCGTCGGCCATTTCGTGTCGTGGGACGGCGGCTGCCTGCTGGTCGGACGTGCAATCGGCATCACACCGATGCACTCGCATTACGCGATCCAGGTCGCCTTCGGATCGGAGCGCGGCATTCGTTTTCGCGGCAGTGACCGGAACGCGTGGAGCGAATACGAGGGCGCTGTAATTTCCTCACGGCAGCCTCACACCATGGACGCGACGGCTGTGCCGTTCAACGTCGTAGTCTTCGTTGAGCCCGAGACCCGCGAAGGACGCGCACTCGCCGAGCGCTATCTCCAGCAGAGCGGCATCGCATCGGTGCCCGAGGACGTGCTCGGAGAAGCGCGCGACGCGCTTTTCGAGGCCTGGCACGACCAGCGGGGCGAGGACGCGCTGGTGAACGCGGGCCGGAACGTGGTGCGCGTGCTGACTTACGGTGTCGAGCCGTCAGTAGTATCAGACGAGCGCATTCTGCGCGCAGTCGCGTATATCAAGAGTCATCTCGATTCCAAATTGACCCTGGACGAAGTCGCCGCGGAAGCGTTTCTCTCACCCAGTCGCTTCCGGCACCTGTTCGTCGAAGAGACCGGGATGGCATTGCGTCCGTACATCTTGTGGCGCCGCTTCGTCCGCGTGTGGGAGCTACTGATGCGCGGAGAGTCGCTCTCAGCCGCGGCACACGCGGCTGGCTTCGCTGATGCGGCGCACCTGGCGCGTACCTCTCGCCGGACGTTCGGCTTTCCACCGTCGGCGTTGCAGTTGGTCGGGCCACTGGGCAGATCTGAAAATGCACCGCCGGTAAGTCGCGATCTGGCCGCCCACTAGCGAATCACCGGTCTGACAAAGGTCAGCCCCTACGTTCAACTATTCGGCCGATTCGTTCAAGAGAGTGGCCGGACCCATCAATAGAATGAGCCACGTCAACACGACGTGGCTCTTTTTCGTTCCGACCATTAACGCGAGTCGATTATGTCAACCACACGGATTGCCGCTGCGATCACCGCATTCTCGATGACGGTGCTGTTCAGCGGATGCATGCTCTTCGCGAAGCCCCCCAAGGATCTCGACTATTCTCGCACCCGCGCGAGCGAAGGTGGAGTCTATCGTGCCACCATCCTTCCCCAAGGCGATTCGATCCCGCAGGGCAAGTTGCACCGCTGGACTCTCCACCTGGAGACGGCTGCCGGCACGCCGGTCGACAGCGCCCGCATCGCCGTGGACGGTGGGATGCCGCAGCACGGCCACGGCCTTCCGACCCAGCCGCGAGTTACTCGCGATCTTGGCAAAGGCGACCATCTCGTTGAGGGAATGAAGTTCAATATGGGTGGTTGGTGGGTCGTGAAATTCCGGGTTGCCGCAGCGGCCGGCAGTGATTCCATCGTGTTCAATCTGAAGCTCTAGCACCCGTGCCCGCACTTCGCCGCAGCCTGGCGTTTCCGGTTTTCGGACTCGCCATCTCCAGCACGCTGATCGTTGCGCTGGTCTCCGCCGGTCCGCCGCACTTGCGCCGCGCCGGTGGTGGCTGGACAGCAAGGGACAAGCAAGTGCTCCGCTCGTTGGCGCTAGCCAGTCTCGAGCCGCTCCAGGCAGACCCATCCAACAAGTACGGCGACGATCCACGCGCTGCAGCGCTGGGACGTGAATTTTTCTTCGACACCCGGCTCAGTGGCAACGGGAAAGTGTCGTGCGCGTCCTGCCACTCGCCATCGCACGATTTTCAGGATGGACAGCCGCTGGCAAACGGGGTGGGCACGACGAACCGGCGAACCATGCCAATCCCCGGTACTGCCCACAGCCCATGGCAGTTCTGGGATGGACGCGCCGACAGTCAATGGGAACAGGCGCTCGGCCCGCTCGAGAGCGCGGTCGAGCACGGCGGCACTCGAGCGCAGTACGCGCATGTCATCAGCGATCACTACCGGGGGGACTACGAGGTCGTCTTCGGCAAGCTGCCTGACCTTCAAGGCCTGCCGCGTCATGCCGGTCCGGTTTCCGACACCGCTGAGCGCCGCACGTGGGATCGCATTCCGGCGACGCAGCGCGACGAGATCAACCGCGTATACGCTAACATCGGTAAGGCGATTGCGGCGTACGAGCGGCGAATCGAATATGGGCCGTCACGCTTCGATCAATACGTGGCGACCGAGCTGGCGGGCCGGCAACATACCAAGACCGACGCGCTGACAAACGACGAGGAAGCGGGACTGCGCCTCTTTATTGGCAAGGGGAGCTGCGTGAATTGCCACAACGGCCCTTTGTTCACCGACAACCATTTCCACAACACCGGAGTGCCACCGTCTGCTCTCATAAGCGCGCTCGACAGTGGGCGCACGGCAGGTGTGCGCCAGGCGGTAGCCGGCGAGTTCAGCTGCACCAGCGAGTACAGCGATGCGAAACCTGAGGATTGCGAGGAGCTCAGGTTCGCAGTCACCGAAGGCGATGAGCTGACCCGAGCATACAAGACTCCGTCACTGCGGAATGTCGCACAGCGCGCTCCCTACATGCACGCGGGCCAATACGCGACGCTTGGCGACGTGCTGGCGCATTACAGCGGCGCGCCTCATGCACCGTTCGGGCACTCGGAGCTCAAGCCGCTCCGCCTCTCGACCGACGAGCGCAGGCAGCTCGAAGCTTTTCTGCGCACACTCAGCGCGCCGCTGGTGGCGCCCAACGGCTACCTCACGGCACCCGGCACGAGGAGATAATCCCAATGCGAGAGGAAAGCCGCAGAACCCGTCGAGAATGACCTTCCTGGCTCGCGTATCTGGCGCAGAGGAGACTGGCGCGCGCCGAGGAGCTCTCGAAAACGGAATCAGAAAAACACTGACCTGTTCATAGTCATGGTCTTGGACTTTACGAGACGTTACCAACGTGCAATATTCGCCCGCATATGGGCCGCCGGCAGCGCGCCGCGCGATCACTCTCAACCGGAAAGGCAGGTGCATATGTCATCAGAATCACACGACCATCGTGGCGGTCACCATCACGGCGCGCACCACGACGCGACTCACGGACACGCGCACGGTGGACATGGCTCGGTGGTCCACGGCGCACCGGCGGACGTCGCCGTTTCGTACACCCGCGCCTTCGAGGGTGCCGTTCCCGACGCGGGTTGCTCGGTCGTCAAAGTCGATCTCGATGCGCGGGAGACGGATTGGGAGTTCGTGCCCGGCCACAAGACTCGGGCGTGGGGTTTCAACGGCCAGGTGCCGGGACCCACGATCGAAGCCAAGGTCGGTGATGTCGTCGAGATCCGTCTCACCAACAGCCTCCCCGAGCCGACGACGATTCACTGGCACGGGCTGCAGATCCCGGCGGCGATGGATGGAACCGACATGGTCCAGCATCCGATCATGCCGGGCGAGACCTTCACCTATCGGTTCAAGCTCCCCGACGCCGGCACCTTCTGGTACCACCCACACATGAATGAAACGGTGCAGCTCGAGCGCGGTCTGTACGGCGCGATCGTCGTGCGCGGCCCGAACGAGCCGACCTTCGACGCCGAGCGTGTGCTGGTGATCGACGACGTGGCGCTGGACCGAGAGGGCCAGATCAAGCCGCCAGGCTGGTGGATCGAGCACCACGATGGCCGGCAGGGCAGCACCAAACTGATCAACGGCCGGCAGGAGCCGGAGCTCACAATCGCGGCGGGTCAGATAGAGCGGTGGCGAATCGTGAACGCATCGAGCGCGCGCTACGTGCGGCTCTCGATCGACGGCAAGCCGTTCACGCTGATCGGCACTGATGGCGGACTGATCGATGCGCCGGTCACCATGAAGGAAATTCTTTTGGCTCCCGCCGATCGTGCCGAGCTCGCGGTTGGACCGTTCGCCGAAGGTGAAGGCCTCAACATCAACGCGCTGCGTTACGACCGGAAGACGGCGGCGCGGGCGCGTGACGAGCATTTTGCGACGCTGCGCGTTGGTCCGCCTGCGCCATCGATTGCGCGGATTCCGGCGAAGCTGCGCGACATCGAGCCTCTGGCGGATCGCAGCTTCGCGGTGACCCGGGAATGTCACCTCGGCTTCAAGTTGAGCATGAAGCACGGCGTCGACTTCACCATCAACAACGAAGCCCATCATCGCGACCGGCCGGTGAAGATCGGTGAGCTGCAGGTGTGGGATGTCATCAACGATACGATGATGGACCATCCCTTCCATTTGCACGGATTCTTTTTCCAGGTGGTGGAGATCAACGGCGAAGCGCCGGCGTTCCGCTCCTGGGAGGACACCGTCAACGTTCCGCCCAAGGGGCGAGTGCGCATTGCATGGGTGCCCGACGATCGTCCGGGCGAGTGGATGTACCACTGCCACATCCTCGAGCATCATGCGAGCGGGATGATGGCGCATTTCGAGGTGGTACCGTGATCCACGGTGGTTGATCGAAGCCCGAGAACCAACTCCCTTTTGACTGAGGCCCGAGGACCAACGGCATCTATGATCGAGGATTAATTGAGGATCGGGGACCATTGAGGACTGCTCAGCAACTTGTCC
>DATFGW010000161.1:0-57070 GCA_035249045.1 Gemmatimonadaceae bacterium
ATTGCACTCTAGCACCATCCTGTCCAACTGAAACCTCTTCCTTGAAGTTCCCCAGTCGAAACCGTAGATTGTGAGTCTCATCGCGGGGTGGAGCAGCCTGGTAGCTCGTCGGGCTCATAACCCGAAGGTCGCGGGTTCAAATCCCGCCCCCGCCACTGTAACATGCGCGGCCGGTCCGAAAGGGCCGGCCGTTCGTGTCAGTAACATCGACGTCAGTGCGACGTCGAAAATCGTATGCGGCTGGGTAGCTCAGCTGGTTAGAGCACGGCACTCATAATGCCGGGGTCGCGGGTTCGAGTCCCGCCCCAGCTATTCTTTCAACTAGCGGCCGAGACCGATCAAATCGATCCCGGCCGCTTTCGCGTTCTCACCCGCACTTCCAACCTTTAGCTTCTCGGCAATGACGCTTCCACGCATGGACAACATCCTGATCGTTGTCGAGGACATGGACGCCGCGAAAGCGTTCTTCGCTGAGCTCGGGATGGAGCTGGAAGGCGAGGCGACGGTCGAGGGACCCTGGGTGGACAGCGTCGTCGGACTGAAAGGCGTGCGCTCCGACATCGCCATGATGCGCACGCCCGATGGCCACGGGAAAGTCGAGCTCACGAAGTTCCACACGCCGGCGGCGGTCAGAGTCGGGCCGGAAAACGCACCGTCGAACGCGCTCGGAATACGGCGCATCATGTTCGCGGTGAAGAACCTCGACGATGTGGTCGCTCGGCTACGCGAGCGTCACGGTGCCGAGCTGGTCGGCGAGATCGCGCAGTACGAGAACATCCACAGGCTCTGCTTCATCCGTGGGCCGGAGGGCGTCATACTCGGACTGGCCGAGGACCTCCGCTAAAGCGGCGTCGATGCAGGCTTCTGCGCCCTCTAGTCGCGGAAAACAAAAACGCCCCGTCCCTGACAACAGGACGGGGCGTTCTTGTTCAGGGGATTACATCCCCGACAGAATCACAAACTCGTCGCGGCGGTTCTTGGAGCGACAATCCTCTTCACGCGAGACCGTGCACGCCGGACGCTCTTCGCCGTAGCTGACGACCGTAAGTCTCGAGGCGTCGATGCCACGATCGGTCAGGTAGCGATGTGCAACCGCGGCGCGACGCTGACTGAGCGCCAGATTGTATTCGTCGGAGCCGCTGTCGTCGGCGTTGCCCTCGATGCGCACGCGCACCGAGCTGTTCCGCTGCAGCGCATCGACCTTCTGATCGAGGGTCTGCAGTCCTTCATCGGTGATGTCCGAGCGATCGAACGCGAAGTAAACCGGAGTCGTGATCGCGGCACGATCGGCGGCGCGAGTCCTCGCGGTCCGCTCTGCGTCGTCCGTCGCGCTGCTTTCGCTTCCACGCAGCTGGGCGTTCTCGCGCTGGGCGGCTTCAGTAGCAGCACGCTCCGCAGCGGCATTGTTGTTCGGCGTCGGCGCTGCAGCAACTTTGTGCCGCGAGCATGCACTCGCGACGGCAGCGAACGAGAGTAACGAAATGGAAAGAAGTGTTTTAGTGCGCATGGTCCCCAAGGCCTGATAAGATTCGTTTAGAGGACGATTCAGACGGCGATTTGGCTACCCCGGCCGCTAACGTCCACGCTCGCTTCGATTTAGCGATTCAGTTCCCCGCAAGAACACGTCCGCGACTCGCGCCATTCTAGAACTGATCTTGCTAATGAAAGTAATGGACGTCATTGAATTCTCCGGAGGGGGATTGGGCACAGATCCGTACACTTACCCGGTGGAGCTTTCCGCCGCACTGGCCGACCGGCTCCGCTCGGCAAAGCAGGAGCTCGTCACCCAATGGCTGAACAGGATCAGCGACCGCGTCGCTATCGATACGCGCCGGGTTTTCCCGACCCATGCCCTCATCAACCACGTTCCGATCCTCGTCGAGGGAATCGCGGGATATCTCAAGCGACCTGAGCGGGATATCGATGCAAAGGCGCCGGTGGTTGCGAAAGCGATGGAGCTGGGCGCGCTGCGTCACGAGCAGGGGTTCGACGCCTACGAGCTCCTCAAGGAGTACGAGATGCTGGCCGAGATCCTGTTCGATTTTCTCGCCGGCTGCGCTGCCGAGATGCCCGACGATGCGCCGCGGACGGATTTCCTCGCGGTCTGGCAGCGCCTCGCCCAGGCGATCGAGCTGATTCGGCAGGCGACCGTCAGCCATTTCCTCCGCCTGCAGTCCGCGCAAATCAACGAGCGCGAGAACCGGCTCCGTAAATTCAACCGAACCGTCGCGCACGAGCTGAAGAACAAGGTTCACACCATGTCGAACGCCGCATCCGCCCTCGGCGAGGGCTGGGTCAGCGACGCCGAGCGCCAGAACTTCGTGCGCATCATCACGTCGAGCGCCGCGAGTCTTACCCGCGTTGTCGAAAATCTCGAGACGCTTTCCCGCTCGTCCGCCGACTCGAGACACTGTCGCAACGTCCTGCTGCCCGAAGCGGCGACCGAGGCAGCCCGCGAGCTCAAGGAAGCGGCGGCGGCGAAAGGCGTAGACGTTCGCATCGCCGAGGACTTGCCGCCGATCGAAGTAGATGCCGCGACCGTGGAGCTGTGCCTGATGAACTATCTCTCCAATGGAATCAAGTACGCCGACGACTCGAAGGCCGAGCGATGGGTTGGCGTCGATGCCCGCGTCGAGGGACCCGACACTGAGAAGGATCGTGAGGTAGTCATCAGAGTGTACGACAACGGCCTCGGCGTTCCGCCGGAAAAGCGCGAGCAGCTCTTTCAGGAATTCTTTCGCGCGCACGACGACACCGTCACCGGCGCGGAAGGCAGCGGACTCGGCCTGAGCATCGTTCGCGAGACCGTGGAATCGATCGGCGGTCGCGCCTGGGCGGAATTTCCCGACGACGTGCCGGGTAGCGTGTTCGCGTTCGCCATTCCCGCACGTCGCACCGACGATCTCGTCGCCACCGAAGAAGTTTCGGGGAATCCACCGAGCGGCGGCGACTGAATCCGACGGGGTTTATTGCGGAGCGCGCGGCGTCGCTCCATACTAGCTGCACCCTTACCCCATCGACCGTGACCCTACAGACCCGCCGCGACTTCCTTGCGACGATCGGCGCCACTGCGCTTGGACTCGCCGGTGTAAACGCCGCCTCGGCGTGCGCCACCATTCCCGCTCGCCGGAAAATCGACAGGATCGGATTGCAGCTCTACACCGTTCGCGATCTGATGGAGAAGGACATGCCGGGCACTCTCGCCAAGGTCGCGGCCGCCGGATACAAGGAAGTGGAATTCGCCGGATACTTCGGGCGCACACCGGCGCAGGTTCGCGAGCTGCTCCAGCAGAATGGACTCACATCGCCGTCATCGCATCTTGCGATCGACATCTTCGAGAAAACGCCGGGTGTGCTCGCCGATGCAAAGGCAATCGGCAACGAGTGGGCGACGCTGCCCTGGATCGGGGAGGACCGGCGAGGAAAGACCGCCGACGACTGGAAGAGAATGGCCGATCTCCTGAACACCTTCGCGACGGAGGCCAGGTCTGCCGGTCTGCGCTTCGCCTACCACAATCACAACTTCGAGCTCGCGCCGGTCGGCAACACCCGGCCGCTCGACGTCCTTCTCAGCAACACGGATCCGTCGCTCGTGGATTTCGAGATGGATTTGTACTGGGTCGTGTTCGGCGGCGGAGATCCGCTCGACTTCTTCAACCGCTATCCTGGACGATTCCCGATGGTGCACGTCAAGGATTCGGGCGGCCCGCCCGACAACCGGATGGTCGATGTCGGCAGTGGTGTGATCGACTTCAAGACCATCTTCGCCAACGGCGGCAAGGCCGGCATCAAGCATTATTTCGTCGAGCACGATCAGCCGGCTGACCCGATTGCGACCATCACCAACAGCGCCAGGTATCTGAGCAATCTGACGTTCTGATCGGCGCCCACCCAATCATCGGACGGTGTTTTCATGAAGGGTAAGAAAGTCACGCGGCGTCAGTTCGTTGCTGACACCGGAAAGATCGGGCTGGGAGTAATGATCGTTCCGCGTCACGTCCTCGGCGGGGTCGGTTATCAGGCGCCGAGTGACACCATGAACTTCGCCGTGATCGGTTTTGGCGGAATGGGGTCGGAGAACGCGCAAGAGCTGGCCAAGACGGAGAACCTCGTCGCATTCGCTGACGTTGACTTCGGCTACTCCGAAAGCAAGGTCGCGGAAAAGCTGAAGGACAATCAGAAGAAGGATCGACCCGAAGGCATTACCCTCAAGCAGAAATTCGACAAGGCCGCGCGCTACTCGGATTTCCGCGAGATGCTGGACAAGCAGAAGGACATCGACGGCGTGGTGATCGCCACGCCTGATCATCTTCACGCCGTTGCCGCGAAGATGTCCATGCAGGCAGGTAAGCACGTCTACGTTCAGAAGCCGCTGACGTATTCGGTGCACGAAGCGCGCGTGCTACGTGATCTGGCGCTGTCGAATCCGAAACTCGTGACCCAGATGGGAAATCAGGGCCACTCGAGCGAGGGCGCGCGCCTGGTGAACGAGTGGGTGCAGGCCGGAATTCTCGGACCCGTCAGGGATGTGCACGTCTGGACCAATCGTCCCGTGGTGTACTGGCCTCAGGGTGTGCCGCAGCCCACCGGCTCGCCGCCGCCCGCCCCGTCCTCCGGTCCATTCGGAAATCCATACAGCTTCCGCTACGTGAACGAGCTGTTGGCTTCAGCGCTCGGCTCGTACCCGGTGCCCCCCGGCTTGCACTGGGACCTCTACGTCGGACCGGTCGCCGAGAACGTGCCGTATCATCCGATTTATCACCCATTCAATTGGCGTGGCTGGATCAATTTCGGCGTTGGCGCGCTCGGCGACATGGGCGCGCACCTCATCGATCATCCGTTCTGGGCGCTCGGTCTCACCTATCCGACGAGCATCGAAGCGACATCGACCCAGTGGGGCGTGGTGCCCATTCCGGCCGATCCGAGCGCGCCCGCCGGCAGCCGCGAAGCGCGCGGCTATAACAAGCCGGTCTCGTATCCCGTCGCGACGTCGGTGCACTACCAGTTCGCGGCGCGCGGCGATCAGCCACCCGTCAAGCTCACCTGGTACGATGGAGGTTTGTATCCGCCACGGCCGGACGTGTTGCCGGATGATGTGACGCTCAAGAGTGAAGGCGGCGTGATCTTCATCGGCGAGAAGGGGATTCTGATGCACGACACCTATGGGTCCAATCCAAGGCTGTTCCCAATCTCTCTCGCCGAGGATGCGGCATTGGTGCCGAAGACCTACGCACGGATTCCGTGGAGTCACGAGATGAACTGGGTCAAGGCAATCAAGGGCGAGGCGAAAGCCAGCTCGCCGCTCGAGTACGCGGCGCAGCTGACGGAAACGATGCTCCTCGGGATCGTTGCGCTCAGAACGGGGCAGGGAAGAAAGATTCTGTACGATGGGCAGAACATGCGCGTCACCAATATCGCCGACGCGAATCAGTACCTGACACGGGAGTACCGCGCTGGTTGGGCTGTCTGATTACTTCATTAAGAGGAGTCCATGACGCAACGAGCTGCCGCGCGAGCGGCGATAATCGCACAGGTGGCGCTGCTGCTCGCCGCCTGTACGCCAATGGGTAACAACACGCCGGCATCTAGCAGCACCGCGACCACAAATTCGACGTTGACTGCCGACCAGCAATCGGCTGGTTGGCGACCGCTGTTCGACGGCACCAGCACTGACGCCTTCCGCGGCTACAAGGACGCGAGTTTCCCAGCGGGCTGGAGCATCGTGGATGGCACGCTGACCAAGAACGGCTCGGTCGGCGATCTGCTGACGAAGGAGAAGTTCGGGAATTTCGAGCTGGCCTTTGACTGGAAGCTCGCGCCGGGTGGAAACGCAGGAGTGTTTTATCGAGGCACCGAGGAGTACGATCACATCTACTGGAGCGCGCCCGAGTACCAGCTGCTCGACGACGCCAGGCATCCGGACGGGAAAAGCCGGCTGACATCGGCGGGCGCCGACTACGCGGTGTATCCGTCCCCGGCGGGGGTGGTCAAGCCGGCGGATGAATGGAACTCTTCGCTGATCGTCGCCAAGGGTGACACGATCCAGCACTGGCTCAACGGCCAAAAGCTGCTCGAGTACGTGATCGGTAGTCCTGATTGGCTGGCGAAGGTGAAGGCCAGCAAATTCGCGGCGTATCCGAACTACGGTCTCGCCAAGAGCGGGTACATCGGGATTCAGGGCGATCACGACGGAACGCTTTCGATCCGCAACGTCCGAATCCGGGTCCTGCCATGAGTGCCAAGACCCGACTCTCAGCGATGATGTTCCTCCAGTATTTCATCTGGGGGGTCTGGTTCGTGACGATGGGTACCTACCTCGGCCAGACGCTGCATTTCACCGATCGCCAGATCGGACTCGCCTACGGCGCGACGGCGATTGCGGCACTCGTGTCGCCGTTCTTCATGGGAGTGGTCGCCGACCGGTATTTCTCGAGCGAGAAGCTGCTCGCTCTGCTGCATCTCATCGGCGGCGTGGTGATGTACCTCGTGTCACTGCAAACGTCGTTCGGCAGTTTCTACCCGCTGCTGATTCTCTACGCGTTGTGCTATATGCCGACGCTGTCCTTGACCAATTCGATCTCGTTCCACCACGTGCGTGATCCGGGGCGTGACTTCCCGTTCATCCGCGTGCTCGGCACCATCGGCTGGATCGTGGCGGGAATTCTCGTCGGCAAGGTCTTCCACGCCGACGCGCTGGTGCTGCCGATGCGGATGGCGGCCGGCGCTTCGATCATCATGGCCGTTTACTCGCTGGCGCTACCCCACACGCCGCCCAAAGCGCCGGGTGGAAGCTTCAGCGTCCACGATGCGCTCGGTCTCGATTCGCTGGCGCTGCTGAAGAACCGCGATTTCTTCATCTTCGTCGCCGGATCGTTCCTGCTGTGCATCCCGCTCCAGTTCTATTACACGTTTGCCAATCCATTCCTGAACGAGATCCGCGCGCCCGATCCCGCCTTCATCCAGACCTTCGGTCAGATGTCGGAGATCTTCTTCATGCTGCTGCTTCCGTTCGCGCTGCGGAAGTTCGGCATCAAGGTGATCATGCTTGTCGGCATGGCCGCCTGGGCGCTTCGCTACTTCGCGTTTGGCACCGGAAACATCGGCTCGGGGATGTGGCTGATCTACCTCGGCATTCTGCTCCACGGCGTCTGCTACGATTTCTTTTTCGTCAGCGGGCAGATCTACACCGATCAGCGTGCTGGTGAGAAGATCCGCGCTGCGGCTCAGGGTCTGATCAACTTCGTGACGAACGGACTCGGCTACTTCATTGGCGCCTTTGCGTCGGGCGCGGTCGTCAATCGGTACGCGACCGCGAATGCGGCGTGCACCGACGCCGCGGCGGCAGCGGGACAATGCCTCAAGGTCACCCACGATTGGCACTCGATCTGGATGATCCCGTCGGCAGGCGCGCTGATCGTTTTCATTTTGTTCGCGATTCTCTTCCGGCCGAAAACGGGAGGAACGGGACCAGTCACCACCGAAGCGACACCCGCTGGAATCCCGGCGTAGACTGACCGCTTAGGACCAACGGCATTGCTGAGTCCGGACTGAGTGAGGACGCAGGACAACCATCGAACCTGCAGGATCGAGGACCACGGGGGAAGTTCGCACTTGTTCTCACTCTGGTCCGCGATCCTCACTCAGTCAGCAATCAGCAATGCCGTTGGTCCTGGTACTAGGTCAGAAGCTCATATCCGTCAGCTGACAGCTCCGCGCTGTTAGCTTTGATAAACTCCAGTCTGACGAGAAACGCCATGCTTAGAACCGGAATTCTGCTCGCAGCTCTGGCAATTGCTCTTACGGCCTGCTCCAAAAATGAAACTGAAGACAGTCGCGCGAGTCTCACCGAGCGACAGAAGGACAGCCTCATCGCGCGGTCTCCCATCCCCGGCGCCAAAGCCGTGCAAAAGGCGCTCAATACAGCTGACTCCGCCGCTGCTCGTCAGGCACGCATCGACTCGGCCCAGCAGAATCCCTGATTGTGGGTCACTGCTTGCATGGTTTCTCTAGCTCATGCCAGCAGCCAGCATCGTCGAGCAGGAACGAATTGAGTCCGAAGAAGAGCCGCTCGTAGAGCCGCTTTCGGCACCCAGCGAAGGAGCGCCCCATAAATACCTGATCGCGTTCGCCGTCGTGCTGGCGGCGCTGATGCAGGTCATCGATAGCTCGATCGTCAACGTCGCGTTGCCCGACATGATGGGGAACCTCGGCGCGAGCCTCGACGAGATCGCGTGGGTATCCACCGGGTACATCCTCGCCAGTGTGATCATCATTCCCCTCACCGGCTGGCTCGGGGACTTCTTCGGACGCAAGCGCTACTTCGTCGGCTCGATTGTGATCTTCACAGTGTCGAGCTTTCTTTGCGGCGCCTCGCACACCCTCGGTGCACTGGTATTCTGGAGAATCATTCAGGGCCTGGGCGGCGGGGCACTGATGACGGTGTCGCAGGCAGTGCTGTTCGAGTCTTTTCCGCGGCGGGAAGCCGGGACGGCGATGGCCTTGTTCGGGCTGGGCGTGATGGTCGGTCCGACGATTGGCCCGACCCTCGGCGGCTGGCTCACCGACAACTACGGCTGGCCATGGATCTTCTACGTCAATATTCCGGTCGGCATCCTCGCCGCGGCGATGATCGCGGGCTACGTTCACGATCCCGAGCACCAGCGTAAGCCGCCTTCGATCGACTATATGGGAATCGCGCTGCTCGCGGTCAGCGTCGGCTCGCTGCAGTACATGCTCGAGTACGGCGAGCGAAAGGACTGGTTCGACTCGCGAGAGATGATCGTCCTCGCCGTCACGGGCGTGGTCGGACTCGGAGTGCTGCTCTGGCGCGAGCTAACCACTGAGCATCCGGTGATCGACTTCCGGGTCCTTCGCCACCGCCAGATGTGGGTGGGCACGCTCCTCGGCGTCGTAATGGGCGTCGGGCTCTATGCGTCGGTATTCACGCTCCCCGTTTTCCTGCAGGGCAATCTCAGGATGACTGCGCAGCAGACGGGCATCATACTCTTGCCGGGCGCACTCGCCACGGCGGTGTCGATGGCGATCGTCGGACGTCTCACCAACAAGGTCGACCCGCGCATCCTGATCACCATTGGCGCGGTGCTCTTTGCGGTGGCGATGGTACGCCTGTCCCGGATCACCGGTGAGAGCGGTGGCAGCGATTTCTTCGTGTCACTCATTTTTCGCGGCATCGGACTCGGCATGATGTTCGTGCCTCTCACGACCGTCACGCTCGCCGAGCTGGATGTCCGCGAGCTCGCGCAAGGGACAGGGCTCTACAACTTCTTCCGCCAGCTCGGTGGCTCGCTCGGAATCGCGGCGATCGCGACGATGCTCTCGCACTACACGGCGCAGTACCGCGCCATCCTCGCCGAGCACATTGCGGTTGGTAATCCGACGACGATGAATCGAGTCGAGATGCTGACGCGCGCCATGATCGCGCGTGGCGCCGACGCGTTCACCGCCCGGGCCCGCGCCCTCGAGATCCTCGACCGCCAGCTGATGGGGCAGGCGAGCGTGATCGCGTACAGCCGGATATACGTGTTGAGTGCCGCGCTGATTCTGGCGCTAATCCCGCTGCTATTGCTGGTGCGACACACAAGGGGGGCGGCGGGAGCGCAGCACATCATGGAATAGGAGATCGCATGCTCAAGCATCTGCGCTTTGGCAAAGGCTTTTCCGTGGCGCTGTCCAACCAGCGCGGCCAGGCGGCGACGATGGTGATCGCGCCGGGGGACAGCGAGGGCGGGCCCGACAATCGTCACCGTGGCGCCGACCAGTGGTTGTACGTGCTGAGCGGGAAGGGAAGCGCCACCGTTGCGCGGCGAAAGCACGCCCTGAAAGCGGGCTCGCTGCTGCTGATTCAGAAGGGGAGCACCCACGAAATCCGCAACACGGGGAGCACGCCGCTCAGGACTTTGAATTTTTACGTTCCGCCGGCGTACACGAAGGAAGGAGAAGAGCTGCCGCGAGGGAGATCGTAGCGACTGCAACGGAACGGGCGGATCACGACGCGCGAGATGCAGTTGCCTTTAGAGTGAATGCCGCGCCAATACGTCCCACGGTAGTCACCCGGCGCCAGGCGCCTGCACACTGGCGCCTCCCGCCCTTTCTTTTGTTGTAACCAGCTACCGCCCCGCCCCCGCCTTCCCCCCCGCCTTTCCTGCCGGCTCGTTCGCCGCCCCCGCCGCGCGGGCATCATCCGGATCGGCGAAGCTCACATCCTTCCCGCGCTGCTTCAACATGTTGAGGATGCCCACCTTGTCGGTCGCCTTCAGATAGGCTTCCTGCGGCTCGACCTGCTTGGAGTCGACGAGCTCGACCAGCGCATCGTTCATCGTCACCATTCCCAGGCGCCGCGACGTCTGAAGAACCGACGGCAGCTGGAAGGTCTTGCCCTCACGAATGAGGTTGGAGATCGACGGCGTCGACAGCATGATCTCGCGAGCGGCGACGCGGCCGCCACCGATCTTCTTGCACAGCACCTGCGAGATGACGCCCTTGAGCGATTCGGAGAGCATGACGCGGATCTGCGCCTGACGATCGGGCGGGAACTGGTCGATGACGCGGTCGACGGTGCTGACCGCCGTCGAGGTGTGCACGGTGCCGAATACGAGGTGACCGGTTTCCGCGGTCTCGATTGCCATCGATACCGTCTCCAGATCGCGGAGCTCACCGACCAGTACGATGTCGGGATCCTCGCGGAGTGCCGCACGCAAGGCGTGCTTGAACGACGAGGTGTGCACTCCGACGTGGCGCTGGGTGATCAGACATTTCTTGCTCTCGTGCACGAACTCGATCGGATCCTCGATGGTGATGACGTGATCCGAGCGTGAGCGGTTGATCAAATCGATCAGGGCGCAGAGAGTAGTCGACTTTCCCGAACCCGTCGGACCGGTGACGAGCACCAGCCCCTTGGTCAGGTGGCACAACCGCTGGACCTCCTGCGAGATGCCCATCTGCTCCACCGTTACCACCGCCGCGGGGATCGCGCGGAACACCGCACCCGTTCCCTTGCGGTCCCGCAGCGCGTTGCCGCGGAAGCGCGCCACGCCGGGGATCTCATGAGCGAAGTCTGTGTCGTTCAGCTCTTTGAACTCTTCGCGGTTGTGCTCCATCATCACGGCATCGAGCATCGCGTCGATGTCCGTGGAGCTGAGCACCGCCTCATTCGGAATCGGGGCGATTTCGCCGCTCGCGCGCAGCATTGGCGGCGCGCCAGCGCGCAGGTGCAGGTCGGATGCTTTTTTGCCGACGAGCATCTTCAACAGGTTCTCGACCCGCTCGAGCGCGCGGTCGTTCACCACCGGCGCCTTCGCTGCCACTGCCTCGGCGCGCGGCGCTTCGGGTTGCTGCGGGACCTGGGGCGCGACCGGAGACACGCGCGACACCGGAGCCACAGGGGACACCGGGGAGGAACCGTTTCGGGCGCCTACAGCCGGCGCGCTACCGTTCGCCTTCACACCGTTGCTCGCGTTCAGGCGCTCGATGCGCGCCGACAACTTGCCGGTTTGATTCATCGCGACGACGAACGCGCCGTCGGGCGAAGTGTACTCGAACGTCACGCTGCCCTTCGCGTCGAGACCGTGCGGCTGGTTTGGCGGCGCGATCTCGCGAATGAGCGTCAGAATCTGTGCGCTTGTCAGCGCCTGCTTCATCACCGGCCGCGGCGAATCCTTGATGACGACAGACGCGACTTCTCCCTCTGAGAGGAGCAGCGCGCTGCCGTTGTTCGTCACGAGCAGGTTGAGAAAGCGATCTAGCTGGGCCATGTCAGTCCAGTGGGCGAACGCGCTCGATCAGAGAACGATTGATCAGCCGCGCTTCGTTTGATGTATAGAGAGTGAGGAACCGCGATGTGAGCGCGTTCAGATAGTCACTGACGCGCGCGCGGTCCGGGGGCGCCTCGAGACGGATCGACCCGAGGCGAACTTCGCCGCCTACCAGCATGATCTGCAGCAACGCCGTCGGAATCGGACCCTGACTTGGCGCCTGATCCGAGGCATTCTCGCCGCGATACGCAGCGACTTCCGCCACGCGCTCCTTGGCGATGAGCACGACTTCGGAAGTCTCGAGCTCGAGCGGCAGAAAAGGACTCTCGGCGTTGAACAGTTGCGAGACGTCCTCGAACTCGAACGGGCGATAGGAAGAGAAGTGGATGAAAACGTTGCCACGCATCTCTTCGCCGCTTCGCATTGTCAAGACTACCGCCTTCCGAGTCGTCTCGATGCGGTAGAGATTCGCGGTGTCACTTGTATAGGGCATCGGCACGCGCGGATCTGGTTGGGCGTGGGAGTTGTTGCTCGGTAGAAAGACTGTTTTCCGACCCCCCAAGTCACGTTTTTGCGCGCGGAAAACCAGCCCGTTTCGACCCCGGAAATACCCTGCTTTGGTGTCACAAAAATGACGCCGCCGCCACCTAGTGCCTTTCGTTTGCCAAGCGTACTTTCTCGTGTCCCTCAACCGCGGATACGTGATGAATCCTGGCATTTCCTCCGCGCCATTGCCGCAGCGGAAGACGTACGACGTTTGTATCGTGGGGTCTGGAGCGGGTGGCGGTATGGCTGCCTACCAGCTCACCAAAGCGGGAGCGAACGTGCTCCTTCTCGAGGCCGGCGGGCCGTGGGACAACACAAAAGATTCGGCGATGTTCAAGTGGCCATACCAATCGCCTCGCCGAGGAGCATCGACGCCCGATCGTCCCTTCGGTGAGTTCGACGCTTGCATCGGTGGCTGGGAGCTCCAGGGAGAGCCGTTCACTCAGGCCGAGGGCACCGAATTCAGGTGGTGGCGCGCGCGCATGGTCGGCGGACGTACAAACCACTGGGGCCGAATCTCGCTTCGGTTCGGTCCCGACGATTTCAAGGCGAAGAGTCGGGACGGACTCGGTGACGATTGGCCGATCGCGTACTCCGATGTCGCTCCGTACTACGACCGCATCGATAAGCTGATCGGGGTCTTCGGCAACAACGACAATCTGCCGAACCATCCGGGCGGATATTTTCTCCCGCCGCCCAAGCCTCGCTGCTACGAGCTGATGATCAAGGATGCCGCGGACCGGCTCAATGTCACCTGCGTCGCATCGCGCCTTTCCATCATTACGAAGCCCCACAACGGCCGGGCGGCCTGCCACTACTGCGGCCAGTGCAATCGTGGCTGCATGACGAACTCGAACTTCTCATCGACCAACGTGCTGATAGCGCCGGCGCTCAAGACCGGGCGCCTGACGCTGGTCACCCACGCCATGGCGCGTGAGGTGACGCTCAACAATCGCGGCCTCGCCAGCGGCGTCACCTACATCGACACCAAGACCGGCGCTGAGCGACACGCCGATGCGAGAGTCGTCGTCCTCGCGGCGAGCGCGTGCGAGACGGCGCGGCTGCTACTCAACTCGAAGTCCCCGAAGTTTCCCGATGGCCTCGCCAACACGAGCGGTGTCGTTGGCAAGTACCTCACTGACACCACCGGAACCGACGTCGCCGGCTTCATTCCGAAAATGGTCGACCACGTCCCGCATAACGAGGACGGGGTCGGCGGCCTTCACGTGTACACCCCGTGGTGGCTCGATAACAAGAAGCTCGACTTCCCGCGTGGCTACCACATTGAATACGGCGGCGGGTTCACCGGTCCGCCGAGTTACGGATTCATGGGCGGCATTCAGCGCTATCCGTCCGGTGGCGGCTACGGCAAGTCTCTCAAGGAAGACTACCGGCGCTACGCCGGTTCGTCGGTCTATATGTCAGGCCGCGGCGAGATGATTCCCAACGATAAGAGCTATTGCGAGATCGATCCGGTGGTGAAAGACAAATACGGCATTCCCGTGCTCCGCTTCCACTGGGAGTGGAGTGACTACGAGTACAACCAGGTTCGCCACATGCAGCAGACTTTCCGCGCCCTTGTCGAGGAGATGGGCGGCCAGGTCTTCAGCGCGATGCCCCAGCGCGACAAGGGCTACGGCATCGCCAGAGGTGGCGAGATAATCCACGAGCTTGGGACAACCCGGATGGGAACGGATCCGTCGAAGTCGGTTGTCGATCCGAATTGCCGCGCACACGACGTAAAAAATCTGTTCGTAACCGACGGCGGCCCGTTCGTGTCGCAGGCGGACAAGAATCCTACCTGGACCATTTTGGCGTTGTCGATGCGCACCAGCGACTTCATCACCCAGGAAGGCAAGCGGGGGACACTCTGATGCCGATCGAAAACGACAAGGCACCGACCGTCGAGACACCTCAGTCCACGGAGTCGGCGGCAAAAGAAATGAGCCGCCGCGATGCGGTGCAGCTTCTGGCGTCGATTCCCGTCGCAGCATTCCTGAAATGGCCGACGGGTGAGCACGGCCGGATCAGGGCGCTCGTCGACGAAGCGCTCCGCGCGGCGGCGGAAGGTACGCCGTTCGCGCCAAAGTTTTTTACCGCCGCGGAATACAGGACGGTTGGTATCCTCGCCGACATGATCATTCCGCGCGACGAGCGGTCGGGGAGCGCCACCGACGCCGCTGTGCCGCAATTCATGGATTTCACGATGGCCGATCGCCCCGGTAGCCAGAAGTGGATGCGCGACGGTCTGGCCTGGCTCGATGCGCAGGCGAAGTCGAGATTCGGAAAATCGTTTGCCGACGCATCTCAATCACAGCGTGAGGCGATCCTCAACGACATCGCCTGGCCGGCCCGCGCGCCTGCTGCCATGGCCGAGGGCGTCGCATTCTTCAATCGCTTCCGCGATCTGACCGCAACAGGATTCTGGTCCAGCGAGATCGGCGTCAAGGACTTGAAGTACATGGGGAATGTCTTCAATCCGAATTGGGACGGCTGTCCTCCCGCCGCTCTGAACAAACTCGGCGTCAGCTACGCGAAATTCGATCGCAGCAAGCTTCGTCTAACTCCCGACGCACCCTAACCACGATCATCGGCGAACGACATGACCTCTGAGCGACTCGGCATCGGCTTCGTAGGCAGCGGCTTCAACGCGCGCTTTCATATTCAATCCCTGACGTCGGTTCGCGAGATCGATGTCCGCGGTGTGTACAGTCCCAACGAGAAAAACGCCGCATCGAGCGCGAAGCTCGCCCGCGATCTCGATGTCGGCGACGCGCGCGCGTACAAGTCGATCCGCGAGATGGTCGCAGACCCCGCAATCGATGCTCTCTGGCTGTGCGGCCCCAACCACGCCCGCATCTCCAACATCGAGGACATCGTCGGCGCCATCAAGGACGGTGCAGGGAAGCTCAAGGGGCTCGCTTGCGAAAAACCCCTCGCTCGCAACGTGAGTGAAGCGAAAAAAGTTCTCGATCTCACCCGCAGTGTTGGCCTGAACACCGGGTATCTGGAGAATCAGCTCTTTTCGCCGGATATCACCCGCGGCCGCGAGCTGATCTGGGCGCGTGGCGCCTCGCTCACCGGACGCCCGTACCTGGCGCGCGCGGCGGAGGAGCATAGCGGCCCGCACATGCCGTGGTTCTGGCAGGGCAACCTGCAGGGCGGTGGCGTTCTCAACGACATGATGTGTCACTCAGTCGAGGTCGTGAGGCAGCTGCTCACCAAACCCGGTTCTCCGCGCGGCTCGATCAAACCGAAGCGCATCACCGGGCACATCGCGTCGCTAAAGTGGTCCCGTCCGCACTACGCCAAGCTTTTGTCCGAGACCATGGGGAAGGAGGTGGACTACACCAAGCGCCCGTCGGAAGACTTCGCGCGCGCTACCATCGAGTATGAATCGGAAGATGGCGAGACATTGATCGGCGAGGTCACCACGTCGTGGAGCTTCGTCGGCGCTGGTCTCCGTCTGTCGGCCGAATTGCTCGGCCCCGAGTACTCCATGTCCTGGAACACTCTCGACGCAAGTCTAAAGATGTTCTTCAGTCGCGAGGTCAAAGGCAAAGCAGGCGAGGATCTGGTCGAGAAGCAGAACGCCGAGATGGGTCTGATGCCTGTCGTCGCCGACGAGGCTGCGGTTTATGGCTACAGCGCCGAGAACCGGCACATGGCGCGCGCTTTTCTCAAGGGTGAGAAGCCAATGCTCACTTTCGATGACGGTTTCGAAGTCGTAAAGATCCTGATGACGGCGTACATGAGTGCCGAAAAGGGGCAGACCATCGAGTTCCCGCCGGCCGACCTCGAATCCTTTTCCCCGGCGGTGGCGAAGGGGTCCTGGAAGCCGTAGGACTGGCCAACAGATGAGCTTAGCCCCATAATTCCGGGGCCGAGCGCGGGTGGCACGCCCAATGCTTACGGATGAGGTAGCCACCTTCGGGATACAAAATGAGAATCTCCAGTCTGACCATCGCCTTCGCCCTCGCCGCCTCGACCGCCTGCACCGCGGAAAGGGCACTTTCTCCGCAAACACCTGAAAAGGCGGTCGCGTCGGTCGTCTCTCCGACGATGAGTCAGGTTCCGCTGCTCTTCGTGGTTGATGGCGTTCGCCTCCAGCGTGACCAGGTCCCCGTTCTGACCAGGGAGCAGATCGCCTCGGTAGAGGTGGTGAAAGGAACGGCCGCGTTGCGCCGTTTCGGACCTGACGCCTCATACGGGGTGGTGCTCATCACGACGAAGGGCGCACCCCGCAGCTGACGATTCGCGCGACCCACGGGCCGCAAACGACAAAAAGGGCATCCCGAGGGATGCCCTTTTCTTTTCGGGTGAGGTCAGGAGCGCGAGTCTCCGGAGTGGGAGCTCCCCGAGTGGGAGTTTCTACCGCCCTTCCGCATCGGCTCGTGATTCTCTTCCTTGCCGTAGCCTCCGCCGCCGGGTTTCTCCCCGCCACCATGCACCTTGTTTACCGTGGCCCAGGCGCGCCGCTCTGCTTCCTTGTCGGGCACGCCGCGCGACTCATAACCTTCCTCTATGTGCTCGGCCTGCCTCTTTTCCTTGTCGGTGTATTTCGATTTGTCACCGCGTGGCATTTTTACCTCCTTTTGGACAACTCTCAGACGGTGCAGATGCTGTACCGCCGCTCCACACTTGTGGCGACTTAGTGGCAGTGTGACGGGCGGGAGAGCATCTTCCTGCAGCCGATGAGTTCACCTTTCGAGCGTCCCGCCCCGGCCCGCCTTCCGCCGCTCCCGAGATCTTTGCGCCGGTTTGCCATTTGGGTACTGGCAATCTTCTTCGTGGCCATGGTGCTGGTGCCGTGGCTGGCGAGCTTCATCACCGACTGGCTCTGGTTCGGTGAAGTCGGCTTTCGGCCCGTCTTCCTCACGTCGCTGCTGTGGCGGGTAGGGCTTTTCATTCTTGGCGCGGCGTTGGCCTTCGCCTACTTCTACGGCAACGTTCGCATCGCACGTGGCGCGGGGACTGTGTTTCCAGTCCTGTACGTAAATCGCGGCGATGGAGTGAACGTCGACATCTCGCGGAGCTTCACCAAGCTCTTTTTCCCGGCCGCGGTTCTGATTTCGTTCGTGACGGCCGGCTCGCTTTCGGCATGGTGGCTGACGGTGCTGCGTGGGATCCACGGCGTGCAGGTTGGCGCGCGCGATTCGCTGTTCGGCCGGGATCTTTCGTTTTACCTGTTTCGCCTGCCGTTGATCTCCGGAATTCTCGGAACACTGATCACGCTGACGGCGTTGTCGGTAATCGCCGCGCTCGGGATGTATTGGCTGCGCAACGAAGTCACCCTGCCGCCGCGCCGTGCGACCGCAAAACCGAGGGCGGCGCGCCACCTGGCGGCGTTGTTGGTCGTGCTCTTTGTCCTCGTCGCGGTCAGACTCTGGATCGTCGGTGGCTCGAGCCTGCTCTACTCCACTACCGGGCCGCTCGTGGGCGCCAGCTATACCGACGTCCACGTCGCGCTGCCCGGGCTTTACGTTAGCGCGGTCGCCGCTCTGATCGCGGCGGCGTGGGTCGTTTTCGGAGTCGTGCGTGACAAGCTGATTTGGTCAGCGATACTCGCGACCGTGTTTTATGTCGCCGTGAGTCTGCTGGCGCGCGGGGTCATTCCGGCACTCTACCAGAAGCTCGTCGTATCACCGAATGAGCTGATTCGCGAAACTCCGTACCTCCGCGCGCACATTGATGCGACCCGCAAGGCGTGGGGACTCGACAAGGTCGAGGGCAGGGATCTCTCCGGCGAAGTGCAGCTCACGATGGCGGACATCAAGCGCAACGCCGCCACCGTTGACAACGTGCGGCTGTGGGAGCGCGATCTGCTGATGCAGACCTTCGGGCAGCTGCAGGAGATCCGCACCTACTATGACTTCGTCTCCGTCGACGACGATCGGTACGTCATCGATGGCCGATATCGCCAGGTCCACATCGCGGCGCGTGAGCTCAACTCGGCGTCGCTCCCCACCCGGACCTTCATCAACGAGCGGCTGACCTTTACCCACGGGATGGGCGTGACAATGGCGCCGGTGAATCAGGTCACCAGCGAAGGATTGCCCGTTCTCTTCATCAAGGATCTTCCGCCGGTATCCGACATCTCGCTCAAGCTCACCCGGCCGCAGATCTATTACGGAGAGCTCACCAACGAGTACGCCTTCGTCGGCACGCGGCAGCAGGAGTTCGACTACCCGGCTGGTGACACCAACATCTACACGACTTACAAAGGCCGCGGTGGTGTGCCCGTCGGATCGTTCTGGCGACGCCTACTTTACGCATTCCAGTTCGGGTCGCTCAAGATCGTTCTCTCCGACGACATAAAGGCAAAGGCACGGGTTCTCTACCGCCGGAACGTGATGACACGCGCGACGACCGCGATGCCGTTTCTCGATTTCGACGGAGATGCCTATCTGGTCATCACCGACGCCGGCGAGCAGAAGTGGATTCTGGACGCCTACACGAGCAGCGATAGCTATCCGTACTCGCAGCGCGTGTCGAACGGCACGAACTACATGCGCAACAGCGTGAAGGTGGTGATCGACGCTTACGACGGGACGGTTGATGCATACATCGCGGATCCGACTGACCCCGTAGTGCAGACGTACGCGAAGATCTTTCCCGGCATCTTCAAGCCGATCGCATCGATGCCCGCCGATCTCCGCCGTCATATCCGCTATCCCGGAGAGCTCTTCCGGATCCAGACGGCGCTTCACGCGACGTATCACATGACCGAGCCCGAGGCCTTCTACCACCGCGAGGATCAGTGGCAAATCCCGGTCGGTATCGGCAAACAGACGAGCGACAACCCGTTCATGCGTCACATCATCATGCGTCTGCCCGGGGAATCGGCGCCCGAGTTCATCTACATGACTCCGTTCACGCCGCGCGGAAAGGACAACCTTGCTGCATGGATGGTGGCGCGCATGGACGGCGCGAATTACGGCAAGCTCTCGGTCTATCGTTTCCCCAAGCAGAGTCTGGTGTACGGCCCGACGCAGATCGCCAACCGCATCAACCAGGATACCGAGATCTCGCGCCAGCTGACCCTGTGGGACCAGCGTGGGTCGCAGGTGATTCGCGGCGAGCTGTTGGTAATTCCGATCGAAGAATCCCTGATTTACGTCGAGCCGATCTATCTGCGCGCGGAGGGCGGCAGCATCCCGGAGCTGAAGCGGGTGGTCGTGGCGCACGAGAACCGCGTGGTGATGGGAGAGACCCTCGACGAGGGACTCAACGCGTTGTTCGGTTCTGGCGCCGCGGTGACCCAGCGCGTGGCGGCTCAGGATTCTCTGAGTGCGGCCGGCCTCGAGCCGTCGGTCATCGGTGGAGGATTGCAGGCTCCGCCGGCGGCTGCCGGGGCGCCCTCAGGTGCAGTCAGCGAGCTTCTTCGCCAGGCGCAGTCGCATTACGATCGGGCGATCGCTGCGCAGCGGGCGGGGAACTGGGCGGAGTATGGGCGTGAGATCGAACAGCTCGGCGCCGCGCTCCGGGCTCTCCGAGCGGGTCAGCACTAGCGGAATTCCGCGCCCTTCGGCAGCGAGGATGAATCTCACGTCGCCCGCCTCAGAAACTCCTGCACTGCCTTCCTGTAACTGCGACCGGTGGTGATGCGCTTGCCGTTTCGGAGAATCAGCAGCTGGTCGCCCTGATCGAAGGGCTGCGCTTCACGCACCTGCGCGGTGTTGACGATGGTCGAGCGGTGCACGCGCAGGAATCGGTTGTGCGGCAACCGTGCTTCGAGCTTGCTCAGCGGCTCCCGCACGTCATAGGCAACCTCGGCGAGATGAATTCTGGCCAGATCGTCACGCGCCTGGATCCAGTAGATCTCGTCCGGGTCGAGGAACAGGATCTTGCCGTTCACCTTGACGCCGATACGGTTCTTCGGACCGTCGAGCTGCCCGACGTACTTGAGCAGCGCGCCGAGCTGCGACGACACACTCGATTGCGGTGACTCGCGCAGCCGCTTCTTGGCGCGGTCCAGGGTCTGGTGAAACCGAACGTGGTCTACCGGCTTGAGCAGATAATCGAACGCTCCGAATTCGAACGCCGAGACCGCGTAATCGTCGAAGGCTGTGACGAAGATCACCGGCGGCATCTTGTCGGTGCCGACTTCGGTGATAACGTCGAACCCGTCAAGCTCAGGCATCTGCACATCGAGAAAAACGAGGTCGGGCTGGTGGGCGCGGATCGCCGCTACCGCCTCGAGGCCGTTCTGGCACTCGCCGACGACCGACATGTCGGGAACTCTGGACAGAAGCGAGCACAGCCGCTGCCGCGCCAGCGCTTCATCGTCGATCACAAGGACACGCAAAGACTGCTCGATCATGACCGTCCTGCCGCTGCAAGAGTGCCGTTGGTTGGCGCGCCACCATTTCTCGGCGGTGACACCCGTCCAAGCTTGAAGGGAATCGTAATTCTCACTGCGTAGCCTCCTTCCGGGCGCGGGCCGCTCTCGAATTCGTGGCCATCGCCGTAAAGGTGGATCAGGCGTGTGGTAGTATTGGTAAGGCCGAGCCCCGTGCCGCGGGATCGCTCGCGAGAGCGACGGGCGCGAACTCCAACGCCATCATCAAGAATAGTGATCGACAGCCGGTCGCCCAACCGCCGAGCCGTTACCTGTACGTAACCTGCCCCGGCGCGCGGGCTGATGCCATGTCTGATGGCGTTCTCCACCAGGGGTTGCAGGAGGAGACTCGGAACCAGCGCGCCACGCACTCCGTCCTCGATGTTGCACGAGACCGTCAGCCGGTCCTGAAAGCGCACGCGCTGAATCGCGACGTACCGGTCCAGCAGGCCGAGCTCGCGCTCGAGCGGGACTTCCTGCTCGCTCGATGTAGACAACACCAATCGCAGAAAATCACTCAGCTCCGACACCATTCGCTCGGCGGCGGGAGGGTCGGTTGCAATCAGAGCCATCGCGCTGTTGAGGGCGTTGAAGAGGAAGTGGGGATTGAGCTGCAGCTTGAGTGTGTCCAGCTCAGACTGAACGAGTCTCGTGACGACACGTTGCCGCTCGGCGGATTCCTTGCTCGCTTCGCGCACCAGATGCTCGACCCATTGAGTCGCGTAGGTCGAGACGATTCCAAAGACACCCAGCAGAATGAGCTTCGCCGCTTCGTCGAGTGGCGTGACGCGGGCCTGCTGCAGTGCATCGATCGGGTTGACTACGAGTGGGACGCGTCCCGCGACCGACAGCCAAACGAGCAGTGCGGCGTACTCGATGAACGCGAGCAGCGAAATGAACGCCGCCTTGCGCACGGACGATGCGACGGGTCGTCCGGCGAGGACGACGAAGTACATGAGAAAGATCGGCGATCGAAGCGCCAGCACGCCCGACTGCGCGACCGCGTAGCCGCCGATAATCGCCGTGACCGCCGTCACGTCGACGATCGGATTGACCGCCGACAGCCAGTCGGGGAGCTCGGGTTGCCGGTACCAGACGAGGTACTGAACGACGGTCCAGACCAGCATCGGTGCCAGCACCAGCACGTTGGCGGTGTTGAGCTCGCGCGAGAGGTGGGGCGCATACATCAGCGCCGAGGCCGTGAGCAGGAATACCACGGCCGCTCTGAGCCCGTTTAGAATCCGCTCCGCGCGGTCGCGCCGGAGTCGAAGGCTTTGGGGTGGTGCGAAAGCTGATTCGCCGAATAGCTGCATCAAATGAATTTGCGCGGAGCGAGGTGGCTGGGGTAGCAGGCCGACGAGGTACCTGCTACCCCCGACGCCGGTTTAATGGTGCTCGCCGTCGTCGTTGCCGTGATGTCCGTCGTGGTGATCCTCGCCGCGCTCCTCGTCGTCTTCAAAAGCGTGGAAAGAACGTCTGATGTTGTTCTCGATCAGCTGCTGGTTGTCGCTGCCAGGAGTTGCAGTGGTCGGATCGATCACCGCTCCGTCGGCATTCACGAACCATTTTCTGACGTCGATGCTGACGGTCGCGTTCTTGGTTGTCTCGTCGATGACGAGCGCCGGATCGAACTCCATCTCAAGTTTCGAGCGGAGCGCCGAGCTGAACACGAACGGCGTTCCGTTGAAGGTACCCTCGACGCGAACACTCTTCCCAACGAGATCGGGATTGGCGGTATTGAAGTCCGTGAATCGGTCGCGAGCGGGCTCGAGCTTCGCCTCCAGCTCCTGGAAAGTTCCCGCCGGCAACGGAACGTTGATCACTGGATGGAGCGCATCGTCCACTGGCACATCTACGAGGAGCGGATTCCGCGAGACATCTTCACAGCCATCTTGGTGGCGGCCGCGATCATCCCCTCCGGTGTCGTCATCCGCTTCGGCTTCGCCGACGCAGTCGGGGGTGCCAGTGCGATCGAGCTCGAGCTTCCCGAAAACGAGCTGAACTTTTTGGATCACCAGCTCGCTCGATTCCCCGACAACCAGGTCTGCTGCGACCCGGTTGGCGGCGCTGGAGACGCCCACGTTGGTCGTGAACGACAACTGAACTGGGTGTCTGTTTCCACCGGTCACGTCGCTTGAACACGCGACCATAGTCATCAGGGCCGCGATGCACGCTATCGGCCTGGTAAAACGCATTGATATTGTCATTGAGGTCTCCTCGGCATTTCTGCCGCGAATGGTTCCTCGTCGGCTGCGTAGAAAGTACGCCCTTCACCAAAGCAGACGACCCATTGAAGGGCGGAGGAACCCGCGTCTGGGGCGAGCGACTCATTGCGGACGGTGAAAGACGCTTTGCGCGCGAGTGAGCGCGTGGCTCGCTGCGTGCGACTGTAGTTTTGCATGACAGCTCTTGCGATTTCTTCGGGCACTACGACGCAGAAGATTCTCGCCACGCTGGCGCTCTTCGTCGGCGTAATCATCATCGCGGGTTTGTTGCGTGCAGCGCTATCCGCTGCGTTGGCAAGAAAGGGAGCGGACAAGCCGCGCTTCTGGGGCCGACAGGTGATCGGCCTTTTGGCGCTCGCCGCGATAGTCGCCGGCATCGGTCTGATCTGGGGCCCCAGCCTGAAAAACGCGAGCGGGATCTTCGGCCTGGTGGCTGCTGGGGTCGCGGTCGCGCTGCAACGCGTGATCACTTCTTTCGCCGGCTATCTGATAATTCTGCGCGGCAACGTCTTCACGGTTGGCGATCGCATTACCATCGGCGGCGTGCGCGGCGACGTGGTTGCGCTCGGCTTCATGCAGACCACGGTGCTTGAGATGGGTGAGTCGCCGCCTGAGCAGGCAGCGGAGCCCGCGATATGGGTGCGCGGCAGGCAGTACACCGGTCGCGTCGTGCGCATCACCAACGACAAGATCTTTGATTCGCCCGTCTACAACTACACCCGCGAATTCCCCTACGTCTGGGACGAGATCATGATCCCGATTCACCACAACGCCGACCGGAAGCGCGCGGAAGAAATTCTTTTGTCCGTCGCCGGAGCTCGCACCCGTGATGTCATCAGCGAGGCAACACCATGCATCGACCAGCTTCGGAGGCGCTATTTCGTGAAGGGAGACATCGACCTCGAGCCGAAGGTCTTCATGACCATCACCGACAACTGGCTGGAGCTGGCATTGCGATTCACGTCGCGCGAGCCCGGCGTGCGCGCCCTCAAGGATGCACTCTATCGAGACATTCTCGAGCAGTTCGCGGGTGCCGGCATCAGCATCGCGTCGAGCACCAGCGAAGTCAGCATCGTCACTCCGCTCGAAGTGAGTACCGCCGCTGCCAAGTGACGCCGACACTGCCAGAGCTCGCGCGCTGGTGCTGCAATACGGATGGAATGCGACTGCGTATCAGATACTCAATCCGGGAATCGCGCTGTGGTTTCCCGATGCCGGCGACGGTGTGGTGGGCTACGTTCGCCACCGGCGCACACTTGTGGTCGCTGGTGCGCCGGTCTGTGCTATCGAGCGTCTCGAGACGCTGGCAGCGGAATTCGTGCGTGCCGCGCACTCCCGTCGCCTGCGGGTCTGTTACTTCGGCGCCGGCGATCGGCTCGAGGTGCGCTACGCTCGGGACGGGAAATGGTCGCGCGTGCTGCTCGGAGCGCAGCCGGCCTGGGATCCGCGCCATTGGAGGGAAGCCGTCGCGAAACGATCATCGTTGCGTGCTCAGTTCAATCGCGCGCGCAACAAGGGCGTCAGGGTCCACGAATGGCCTTCCCGCATCGCAGAAGACCACCCGGCGCTTCGCCGCTGCCTCAAGGAGTGGCTCGCCACTCGTAACCTGCCCCCGCTCCACTTTCTGGTCGAGCCGGAAACTCTGAGTCGACTCCAGGACCGCCGAGTATTCGTCGCCGAGCGGAACGGGTCTGAAGCGGTGGCGTTCACGGTCTTGTCGCCGGTCCCTGACCGCAACGGCTGGCTGGTCGAGCAAATCGTGCGTGGCTTTCACGCGCCAAACGGCACCGCCGAGCTTTTGATCGATGCCGCGATGCGCGCCGTCAGCGATTCGGGCTCGACCTACGCGACGCTCGGGCTCTCTCCCTTGTCGGAGCGCGCGCCTCTCGAGCCGTTGCGTCAGCCAATTTGGCTGCGTGTCGTGCTGCAATGGGTTCGGCTGCACGGCGCCCGCTTCTACAACTTCGGCGGCCTCGAGACGTTCAAGGCGAAGTTCAATCCTGAAGTGTGGGAACCCATCTACGCGATCGGGGAAGGCTCGAGCTTCTCACCCCGTGATCTCTACGCCATAGCCGGCGCGTTCAGTGGCGGGGCGCCGATGAAACTGGTGCTGGTCGCGCTACTGCGCGCCGCGCGCGACGAGCTCGCGCGAATGTTCACGAATCTTCGTCGAAGGACGGCGCAGACCTCTCCGTAGGAGCGGAATCGTTCACGGCGCGCATGAAGGCGCTGAGTCGCGCCTCGTCGAGCTTGCGGTCGATCCGTAATCCACTGCACACATCGACACCAAAAGGTGACACTTGCTGTATCGCCGAGTGGACATTGTCGGGATTGAGACCGCCGGCGAGAAAGATCGGAACATCCACGGCGTCGCGAATGCGGCGACTGACACTCCAATCGTGGGCGCGCCCGGTCCCGCCGAGGATTTTGGTGGGTAGCGAGGGATTACCTGAATCCAGCAGAATCGCATCGACGAACGGGGCGATTGCCGCGGCGCGCCGAATCGACTCATCACCTTGCACGTGAACGACTTGCACGAGAGCGATTCCGGACAGAGCGTCGCGCAGCTTCTCGTGAACGGCGGTTTCGACGTCGTCCACGAGCTGGATCGTATTCGTTCCGCAGAAGCGCTGTTGCGCGATAATCGCCTCGGCCGTCGTCTCACACGTCAGGAGGAAGGTCGCGACGCCGGGCGGAACGGTTCTGGCAATCTCTCTGATGCGTGTCTCTGGAATGGGGCCCGGACCGCTCGGCATGCGTGAGACGAGTCCGATCGCCGCTGCTCCAGAGCGCACAGCGACGCGTGCCTCCTGCTCCGAGGCGATGCAGCAGACCTTCACTCTGGTGCGGGGCTGGAACATATCGGGGCGGTTGGCAGTCACAATGTACGGGAATTGCATACAATTACGATCGGGCCGCGCGCGTTCAGCGGCGCCGCTCTCACCAGTAACGCGCGAGGTCATACGCTCATGAGACAAACAAAGAAGCTCCTGGGCCTTACCGCGGTCCTGCTCCTGGCCGCATGCACCGACAACAGCCTCACCAACCCGTTCCAGGACGCGGTCGGAAGCTACGACCTGACCGTGTATGCGGGCGCGTCAGTCCCCGCAAATTACACCATTTCGCCCGGCGATCCCGCATTTCCGGATGCGCCAAACGGCGGCACTCTGACGGTGACGGGCGGGCAGCTCAGTCTGAACACCAATGGCACCTTCAGCGAGGTGAACAACTACGTTATCACTCCGACCGGGGGTACGGGCGTCAACCGGTCGTTCGTGAGCAACGGAACGTGGACAATCCAAAACAACACGACTCTGTTCCTCGACGCGCCGGCCCAGAATGGATTTGGTCCACGAAGCGTTCAGGGTACCATCGACCTTTCCGGCAACCCTGACACCATCCGGTACCAGGAGGACAACGGCAACGGTGGGTTCGACTCGTTCGAGTATCAGCGGTAAGCGTCCGGTCCAAAGGCAGCACTGGAGCGCCCTCGTCGGGGCGCTCTTTTTTTGTTATGCTTTCGTCTCTGGAACCGCTTCGCGCACCGCTTCGTAGGGCTTAAAACTCTTTCGAGGACGGACACAATGGGAATACTCACCTGGATCGTCGTCGGTCTCGTCGCCGGAGTTCTGGCATCACTGGTGATGGGAGGCACCGGCTACGGCATCATCGGTGACATCATCATCGGCATCGTGGGCGCCTTCATCGGCGGGTGGCTGTTCGGCGCGCTCGGAGTGTCGTCTCCGTGGGGCGGGATGGGCGGCCAGATCTTCGTCGCCTTCATCGGCGCCGTGGTCCTGCTCTTCATCCTGCGGCTCATACGCGGAACTACGCGGCGGGTCTGACAAAAAAAGGCAAAAAGGGTCGGTACCGACCGATCAACGATCGTTTAGGTTGTATGGTTGGGGTGCATCGCCCCTCCCACCTGAACGAACGGACACAAAAGGTTGAAATTGAAAGCAGATCTCGGCCACGGCTCACGGGCTGAAGGGTCTCTGCCGATCGCGGCAGGGCTCGCTCCCGAGATAGAGAGCACTGAGGAAGAATCGCCGGAGGGGTCCGACTTACGGGCCCCTCAGGACTACGAAATACTCGGCGGGCGAGCCGTTTTCATCTGCGCCCTCGCCCTTATCATCGGCGCCGGCGGCGCGCTGATCGCACAGGTATTCACCCGCCTCATCGCGATGGCGACGAACCTCGCCTACTACGGGCGCTTCTCCTCGGCGCTCGCCGAGCCCGCGGGGGGAATGCGTGGGCCGCTGATGCTGCTGGCGGTTCCCGTAATCGGCGGATTGATCGTCGGGTTCATGGCGCGATATGGCTCTCCAGCGATTCGTGGCCACGGCATCCCGGAGGTGATGGAGAAAATTCTCTACGGCGAGAGCCGGATTCCTGCCCGCGTGACTGTCCTCAAGCCATTGTCGGCGGCAGTCGCGATCGGTACCGGCGGTCCGTTCGGCGCGGAAGGGCCGATCATCGCGACTGGTGGTGCGCTGGGGTCGCTCGTTGGCCAGCATCTCCACATGACGGCCGACGAGCGGAAGACGCTCCTCGCCGCGGGCGCCGCGGCAGGTATGGCAGCGACCTTCGGCACGCCGGTCTCGGCGGTGCTCCTGGCGGTCGAACTGCTCCTCTTCGAGTACCGTCCGAGGTCGATCATTCCGGTGTCGCTTGCGTCCGCGGTCGCGGCGGGGATGCGAATCGCGTTCACCGGCTCCGCGCCGGTTTTTCCGATTCCTCAGCTGTTGCAGCCCTCGGACACCGCACTGGCGTTTTATGTCGTGCTCGGCGCGGTGATCGGATTGATTTCAGTGGGCATCACGAGATTCACCTACGGTGTCGAAGACGCATTCGAGGTTCTCGGCGAACGGTACCACGTCCACTGGATGTGGTGGCCCGCCATTGGCGCTCTCGTAGTCGGCGCGCTCGGCATCATAGAGCCCCGCATCCTGGGCGTGGGATATCCGAACATCATCGGCGCGTTGTCCGGGTCCATCGTCGGTCGTACGCTGCTCCTTCTGGTGCTGCTCAAATTCGTTGCGTGGTCGGTGTATCTCGCCAGCGGCACATCCGGCGGCGTTCTCGCCCCGCTGTTTACGATCGGAAGTGGGCTCGGCGGATGGCTGGGCGCGCTCGCCGCGGTGGCGGCACCGGCCGTCGGCGTGGATCCGCGGATCGCCGCGCTCGTCGGGATGGCGGCGATCTTTGCGGGTGCCACCCACGCTCTGCTCACCGCCATCGTCTTTGCTTTCGAGACCACGCGTCAGCCCGTGGGGCTTCTTCCACTGCTGCTCGGCTGCGCGGCCGCGTATCTCGTGTCGCTGATGTTCAACCGACACTCATTGCTGACCGAGAAGCTGGTGCGGCGTGAGGGCGCGGTGAGAACGGAGTACGAGGTGGATCATCTATCCCACGTTCTGGTGAAGCAGGCGGCGACCCGAGATGTAGTGACTGTGCGCGCGAATCAGACGCTTGCCGAAGTGCGGAAGTGGATCAGTGCTGCTGGTGAAGGGAAGGGCGCGCCGTCGACCCACCAGGGATTTCCGGTCCTCGACGAGAATTCATTGCTGATCGGCGTCGTGACGCGGCGTGATCTGCTCGATCCCCGCTATGCAGACGATGAATACGTGGCGGAGACCATCAAGCGTCCCGCTGCCATCGTCTATGAGGACAGCACGCTGCGCGATGCCGCCGATCATATGGTGCTGGAGGGTGTTGGGCGTCTTCCGGTCGTAAGCCGCGACAATCCGCGCGTAGTTCTGGGCATCGTCTCGCGCAGCGATCTGCTTACTGCGCATGCCCCGCGGCTCTCCGCGGCACGTGATGCGAAGGTGACGGCCCGGTGGCGGTGAAACCGATTGCGAAAGCGGCGGGCTATTCAGGGACGCCGCTCGTCCAGAAGCTCGGCATCAAGCCCGGTGCGCGGATCCAGATAATTTCGGAACCGCCTGACTTTCGATCGGTTCTCGGAGCCTTGCCCGACGGAGTCAAACCGTCGTCGCGTGGCGAGCTTGATTTCGCGATGGTCTTCACCAAGACGATCGCCGATCTCGAGAAGCGGTTCGTTACGCTGCGCGATCGACTTGCGCCGAACGGCACTCTCTGGGTGTCCTGGCCGAAAAAGAGCTCGGGTGTCCCGACCGAGCTCACCGAGAATGTCGTGCGCGACTTCGGCCTCGATCACGGTCTCGTGGATGTGAAGGTTTGCGCCGTCGACGTCACCTGGTCGGGTCTCAAATTCGTGCGTCGGCTCAAGGACCGCTGATATCGCGCGCGCTGGGCCGGCAATTAGACTTCTGCCGATGACTGCCCGGCAGCGCGCGATCGAGAATCCAGCGAGCCTCGACGCCCTTCTCGAGGGGCTGATCGATTACGCCGGCCTGTTTCCGCCGGCGAGCGAGTCGATGCGAGCCGCGGCTGAGAGGTATGCCGAGTACCTCGACAGCGCCGACTCGCGTGCGCTCGCCCGTTTCATCGTCCCCGTGAATCGTCTCGGCGAGCTGGAAAGCCTGGCCAGCGACCTGATTCCCGGACCACCGCAATCGAAGCCCTGGCGCCTCGCTGCTCTCGTTTCCGGCGATGCCTCCGCCGCGGCGCGCGAGATTCTCGACTTCAATCAGCGGTACTCGGTTGGGTCGAGAGCGCGCGCCGAGATTGACGTCGTCGAGATGAAAGCCAACGACGCCAGCGAGATCTCAGCGCATCACCGTGCGTTGCCCAGGAATTTGACGACCTATTTCGAGATTCCGACCGGCGGCGACCTGCGACAGCTCGTCGCCGCGATTGCCGCCACCGGGGCGCGAGCGAAAATCCGAACGGGTGGAGTGACAGCGGATGCTTTTCCCGCCGCTGAAGTCATCCTCGATTTCATGACCGCGTGTATGGATGCCGGCGTGCCATTTAAGGCGA
This sequence comes from Gemmatimonadaceae bacterium, assembly GCA_035249045.1. Taxonomy (GTDB): domain Bacteria; phylum Gemmatimonadota; class Gemmatimonadetes; order Gemmatimonadales; family Gemmatimonadaceae; genus UBA4720. The sequence goes on from DATFGW010000161.1 coordinate 29,793, forward strand.
CGGCGGGACTGCATCACCCGTTGCGGGGCGAGTATCGGCTTACCTACGCGCCGGGAAGTCCCAGGGCGACGATGTACGGCTATCTGAACGTGTTTCTCGCCGCTGCTCTGCTGCGGGTCGGCGCGCCACGCGACGTCGCGCTGGCGGCGCTGCTCGAGACGGACCCGAGGTCACTCGATTTCGGCGATGACTGTATCACGTGGCGCGACCGTAAATTGACTACCAGACAGCTCCACTCCGTGCGCGAATTTGCAATTTCTTTCGGCTCGTGTTCCTTTCGTGAACCGATTGACGAGCTTGCCCAGCTGACCCGCACCTCCTGAACCGGCCAACTGTGAACGCCACCCACAACCCCGAGCTCACATCCTGGGTCGAGTCGGCGAACTCCCCGGAGACCGATTTCCCGATCCAGAACCTTCCTTTCGGCGTTTTCTCCAGGAAGGGTGATTCCGAACGGCGCGTCGGGGTTGCGATCGGCGATCAGATCATCGACGTCGGTGAATCGCTCAGCGCGAATCTCTGGAGCGGCGGTGCGCGCGATGTCGCCCGCTGGTGCGATCGGCCCAACCTCAACGAGCTGATGCAAGCACCGATGAATGCCTTGTCGGAGTTTCGTGCTCGTTTGAGCGAGTTGCTGACCGGAACACCGGGCGATGACAGTGTCATCAACCCGCTGCCTCCGGGAGCCCTGGTGCCGATGGCGGAAGCGGAGATGTTTCCGCCGGCGGTGATCGGAGACTACACCGATTTCTACGCTTCGATCTACCACGCCACCAACGTTGGCAAACTTTTCCGCCCTGACGCGCCGCTTCTTCCGAACTACAAGTACGTGCCAATCGGCTATCACGGCCGCGCGTCGTCCATCGTGATAAGCGGCAGCGAGATCACGAGGCCTCGTGGACAGCTCACCCCGCAAGGGTCGCAAAAGCCGAGTTTTGCTGCAACCGAAATGCTCGATTACGAGGCTGAGGTCGGCTTCTTCGTCGGGCGAGGCAATGCGCTCGGCACTACAATCCCAATCGGAGAAGCAGAGGATCACATCTTCGGGATTTGTCTCGTCAACGACTGGTCGGCGCGCGACATCCAGTCGTGGGAGTACCAGCCGCTGGGACCGTTTCTCGCCAAGAATTTTGCAACTACGATCTCTCCATGGGTGGTCACCTGGGAAGCCCTCGAGCCCTATCGGGTGCCCGCGTTCTTCAGACCACCAAACGATCCGGCGCCGCTACCGTACCTGTCGTCGGAGAAAGATCGAAACGAGGGCGGTCTCGACCTCACCGTCGAGGTTTACATCAGGTCGATGCTGATGCGCGAGGGGCATCTCCGTCCGACCCGCCTCAGTGCGGCATCGCTGGCAGACATGTACTGGACGCCGGCGCAGATGCTAACCCATCACGCCAGCAACGGCTGCAACCTGAGGCCCGGTGATCTTTTCGCCAGCGGCACCGTCTCCGGTCCGGAGCCGGGGTCCCAGGGTTGTCTGCTCGAGCTGACGCGACGCGGCGCCGAGCCCGTGACTCTTCCGACCGGCGAGGAGCGCAAGTTTCTGCACGACGGCGACGAGATAACCATCCGCGCCTATTTCCAGCGCGAAGGCGCGGCGCGGATCGGGCTTGGGGAGTGTTCTGGCCTCATAGTCGCATCGTCGAAATCCTGAACCCACAACTCTCCAATCGAGATGTCGAGCAACGGGCGCGAGCCCCTTTATGTCGTCCGCCGATCATCCATTCACGGACGCGGTGTTTTCGCGGCCCGCCGCATTCGTAAAGGCACCCGCATCCTCGAATACCTGGGCGAGCGGATCGACAACGATGAAGCGGATCGTCGCTACGACGACAACCGCATGAAGCGGCACCACACCTTTCTTTTCACACTCGACAAGAACACCGTCATAGACGGCGCGATCGCGACGGGCGGCGGCGATGCGAGCTTCATCAACCATTCGTGTGATCCGAACTGCGAAGCAATCATCACCGGCAAGAAGATATTCATCCACGCGAAGCGGACCATCGAGCCGGGCGAAGAGCTCGCCTATGATTACCAGTACGAGCGCACCGGCGAGAACGACGATGAGCTCGAGAAGTTCTACGTCTGCAGGTGCGGCGCGCAGAACTGTCGGGGAACGATCATGAAGCCCGCAAAAAAGCGTCGGTCGCGACGGACACCGAAACGGGGGAAGTCAGCAAGGTCTGCCCGCTAGTCGTACTGTAGATGCCCCCGCCCCTACAACGGTCCTCTGGACTTCAGCTGTAGGCGGCGGTTATGGTCAGAAGGTCAACAAAATTCCCGGGAGTAAATGCATGCGTCTCGTTTTACGTGCCCTCGCGCTTACCGTTGGGTTTGCGGCATCTGCTTCGGCGCAAAACGCCGTCCCGATGCAAACCAAGCCCCTCGACCCAGTCAACATCGATCGCTCGGTTTCGGCGTGCACCGACTTTTACCAGTTCGCCAACGGCGGCTGGATCAAATCGCACCCGATCCCGCCCGCCTACTCCGTTTGGGGCAGCTTCACCGAGCTGCAGGAGAACAATCAGAGCAACCTCCTCTCGATCCTGCGGAACGCCGCTGCGAACGGCAACAAGCAGGCGAACGCCGATCTGCGCAAGCTCGGCACCTACTACTCCTCGTGCATGGATTCCGCGGCCGCCGAGCGCGCCGGATACCAGCCCATCGCCGACGAGCTGCGACGCGTTTCCGCGCTCAGTAATCGTGCACAGCTGGAGTCGGAGATCGCGCGGCTGCACGGACGCGGCGTTCCAGTCGTCTTCGGCTTCGGTGCCCAGCAGGATGCCAAGAACACCACCGAGGTCATCGCCGGTATCAGGCAGGGCGGATTGTCGCTGCCGGATCGCGACTACTACCTGAACGACGCCAAGCGGTACGCCGACATTCGCGCCAACTACGTCGATCATGTCGCGCGCATGTTTCAGCTGATTGGTGAGAGCCAGCAGCAGGCGGCGGCAGACGCGCATCGGGTCCTGTCGATCGAGACATCGCTGGCCCGTCCGGCAAAGACGCGTGTCGAGCTCCGTGATCCGAACGCGAACTATCACAAGATGACGCCGGCCGAGCTCGCGCAGCTTGCGCCTGGCTTCAACTGGCCGCGCTTCTTCACCGGCGAAGGCCGCGCCGATATTCCGGCCATCAACGTCCAGAACACCGTCTTTCTAAAGGTGGCGGACAGTTTGCTGACCGCTGTGCCGCTCTCGGACTGGAAAGCGTACCTCCGCTGGAAGATCGTCGACGCCGCCGCGCCGGCGCTCAGCTCCGCGTTCGTGAACGAGGATTTCCGGTTTGGCAGCACTCTCACCGGAGCGAAAGAGCAGCTTCCGCGCGAGCGGCGCTGCACCCGCGCCACCGATGCGGGTCTCCGCGACGCGCTCGGCCAGGCCTACGTCGCGCAGTACTTCCCGCCGACGGCAAAGCAGCGCGCTCTCGACATGGTGCGAAACCTGGAATCGGTGTTCCACGACCGGCTCGAGAAGCTGGGCTGGATGAGTGACACCACCCGGGTCCAGGCGACGGCGAAGCTTGCCGCCTTCACCAACAAGATCGGCTATCCGGACAAGTGGCGTGATTACAGCACGCTCGACATCAAGCCGGGTCCGTTCCTCAACAATCAGATGGCTGTGCGAGAGTACGAGCGTCATCGCGAGCTCGCGCGAATCGGACAGCCGGTCGATCGCACCGAGTGGGGCATGACTCCGCCGACGGTCAACGCGTATTACAACCCGCTGATGAACGAGATCGTGTTTCCGGCGGGCATCATGCAGCCGCCGTTCTTCGATCCGAACGCGGACGACGCCGTGAACTACGGCGGAATGGGAGCGGTGATCGGGCACGAGATGACCCACGGGTTCGACGACCAGGGCGCGCAATTCGATCCGCAGGGCAACCTCCGCAACTGGTGGAGTGCGTCGGACCTCGACAAGTTCAAGCACGGCACCGGTCTCGTCGCCTCGCAGTTCGACTCCTACACGGTGCTCGACAGCGTGCACGTGAACGGCAAGCTCACTCTCGGCGAAAACCTCGCCGATTTGGGCGGACTGTCGGTCTCGTACGCGGCGATGGAGAAAGCGCTGGCGGAGAAGGGAAGGCCTCCGCTGATTGATGGCTTCACACCGGAGCAGCGGTTCTTCCTGGCGTGGGCGCAGATCTGGCGGCAGAACATCACGCCCGAAGCGGCACGCGTTCGAATCAACACCGATCCCCATGCACCCGGGGAGTGGCGAGTGAACGGCCCGTTATCAAACATGCCTCAGTTCGCAGCGGCGTTTGGTTGCAAGCCGGGCGATGCCATGGTCAGGCCGGATTCGGTCAGGCCGGATATTTGGTAAGGGACACCCAAAGCGAAAAGAGTAAGGTGGAGGGTGCGAGGTATTAGGAAGGAGCGGAGGAGGGGTGCGGGCGTTCGGGTGCCTTCCCTATTCGGGCTTCTAACAGGCGCTTGCAGGCGCGATAGCGGTCCGCGACGCGGAAGGGACTCAAACGCCCGCACCCCTCCTTCCTCCTGACCGATCACCTCGCACCCTCCACCTTACTGTTTTTCGCAGTTGGCGGTTTTCGAGCTTGTCCACTCGATGAGTTGTACGCAATACGAGCCGGCGACTAAGTTGCAGGTCATGACCGCACGAAGCTTCTTCTACCGCGAGACCGAAGGAATTCGCGTAACCGTGCGTCCCGTCTATCTGCGCGATCACTCGGAGCCCTCACAGAGTCATTACGTTTTCGCGTATTTCGTGCGCATCGAGAACGTCGGTGAGATGGCGGCGCAGCTGCTGACGCGCCGTTGGCTCATCCACGATTCCGTCGGCGATGGCGTCGACACCGAGGTGCTCGGTGAAGGCGTCGTCGGCGAACAGCCGACGATCATGCCGGGCGCCGTACACGAGTACCAGAGCTTCTGCATTCTCAAATCAGGGGAAGGCTGGATGGAGGGTCATTATGGATTTCTCCGCCAGGACGGGAGCTCTTTCGAGGCGGCGATTCCGCGCTTCATTCTGAGCGCGAGCGAATCGACCAGTCTGCCGTCGTAGAGCGCGCACGACTGTTGCTTTCGTGTCCGGCGTGAGCCGCATCTACGACATCTCGGTTCCGATCCGCTCCGGCGGACTCGTCTATCCGGGAAACCCCGAAATCGACATCAGTCTGCAGCAGGCCGTTGCCAAAGGCGCCGGCGCCAACGTTTCAGCGATCCGCTTCGGCTCTCATACCGGTACGCACGCCGATGCGTCGCGTCATTTCTTCGACGACGGCCAGACCGTCGACAGGATTCCGCTCGAGCGGCTGATCGGCCGCGCCGTACTGATCAAGTTTCCGGAGAGTCTGCGCTCGATTGGAGCCGATGACCTTCGAGCGTTCGACCTCAAGGGTCAGAAACGCGTGCTGATCGGAACGCGAAATTCCGCTCTCCTGTCGCAAAAGCAGTTCGTTCCCGACTACACCTACCTCGCGCCCGACGGCGCGCAGTATCTCGTCGATCAGGGAGTGGAGCTGGTCGGGGTCGATTACCTCTCGATCGAGCAGTTCCACTCGGGGCATCATCGCACCCATCGCACGCTGCTCGAGCGCTCAGTGGTGATCATCGAAGGACTGGACCTTTCCGCGCCGCCGGCGGGCGAGTACGAGTTCATCTGCCTGCCGTTGCGCATCGAAGGCTGCGACGGCGCCCCCGCGCGCGCTGTCCTCATCGCATGACGGCCATAACCCACATCTTCTTTGATGTCGGAGGAGTGCTCGGCTCGAACGGCTGGGACCGGGGCGAGCGCCAGCGCGCGGTCGAGCGCTTCGGGCTCGACGCCGACGATTTCCAGTGGCGTCACGAGGAAGTGGTGGGTGAATGGGAGGAAGGCAAGATCACCCTCGATGAGTATCTGGACCTCGCTGTTTTCTACATCGACCGCCCGTTCTCGCGCAGCGAGTTCGCCGACTTCATGTACTCCCAGAGTGTTCCCAACGATTCGACCATCGACATCGCGCGGGCTCTCTCCGCAGACTCGCGCTTCACCCTGATGACTCTCAACAACGAATCCGAGGAGCTCAACGTCCACCGGATCGAGTCGTTCGGAATCGCGCAGATCTTCGAGGCGTTCATTTCGTCCTGCTGGCTTGGCGTCCGCAAGCCGATGCGACGCTTTTACAATCGCGCGCTCGGGATCGCACACGCCGAGGCGTCTGCCTCGTTGTTCATCGACGATCGCCAGCAGAACCTGACGCCGGCGACTTCGCTCGGCATGAACGTGATTCTATACAAGTCGGTGCCACAGCTGCGCTCCGATCTGGAGCGGCTTCTCGACCTGAAAATTACCGGAGCTTAGACGATGCGCTTGGGAATGATCGGCCTCGGCCGAATGGGCGGCAACATGTCGGAGCGGTTGATGAAGGGCGGCCACGAGGTCGTCGTGTTCGACCGCGCGCAAGCTACCGTCGAGAAGTACGCGTCACTCGGAGCTACGCCGGCCCGCACCCTCGCCGAGGTAACGGCGAAGCTCAAGCCACCGCGCATCGTCTGGATCATGGTGCCCGCCGGGAAGCCGGTTGACGACACCATCGCCGAGCTCGAGCGCGAGCTGTCGAAGGGCGACGTCGTCATCGACGGAGGTAACTCGAATTACCACGACTCGATGCGCCGCGCCGCAGATCTCAAAGGCAAGGGAATCGAGTTCATCGATTCGGGCACCAGCGGCGGGATCTGGGGACTCGCCAACGGCTACTGCCTGATGATCGGCGCGTCAGAATCGGCATTCAAGCTGTGCGAGCCGATCTTCAAGACCCTCGCCCCGCCCGACGGCTACGCGCGCATGGGGCCTCCCGGGTCGGGGCACTACGTGAAAATGATCCACAACGGCATCGAGTACGGAATGCTTCAGGCTTATGCAGAAGGCTACGAGATACTGCACGCATCGAAGGACTTCAAGCTCGATCTTCACACCATCGCCGGTGTGTGGAATCACGGCAGCGTCGTGCGCTCGTGGCTCAACGAGCTCGCTGAGACTGCGTTCGAGAAGGACGCGGATCTGGCCGATCTCCGCGGCTACGTCGAAGATTCCGGTGAAGGGCGGTGGACCGTTCAGGAAGCGATCGATCTGGATGTCCCTGCTCCGGTCATTACGCTTTCCTTGCTGGCCCGGCTGCGTTCGCGGCAGGCCGACTCGTTCTCCGCCAAGGTAATCGCGGCGCTCAGAAACGAATTCGGCGGTCACGCGGTAAAGAAGACATGAAGACTCCGGTCTCCGTTCCGCTCGTACGCGCGCCACGCAAGCGCGGACGCCGCGACAAAGCCGATCCATGCACTCTTGTGATCTTCGGCGGCGCCGGCGATCTGACCAAGCGCAAGCTGATACCGGCGATCTATTACCTCGCCGAGCAAAAGCTTCTGCCCGACAACTTCGCCCTGCTCGGCGTCGCGCGCGATCAAAACAGCGACGACAGCTATCGCAAGATGATGCGCGAGGCGATGAACAACTCCGATGAGATCCACAAGGTGCACGACGACGTCTGGCAGTGGCTCTGCCAGCGGACGTTCTACGCAGGTGGCGATTTCACTCGCGACGACGCCTACGCGCACATCGATACGCGCCTGAAGGAGATCGAAGCGCGCTGGCCGGAACAGGAGCGCAACCGGCTGTTCTACCTGGCGATTCCGCCGAGTGTCTTCGAGACGACCCTCAAGCATCTCTGCACCAGCAAGCTGGCGTGGCGCACCCACGCTTACGAAGACAGGCCGTGGGTACGCGTGGTCATCGAAAAGCCGTTTGGCCGCAGCCTCGATTCGGCGCGCGCTCTCAACCGGCTCGTGCTCGACGAGTTCGGTGAGCACCAGATCTACCGCATCGATCACTACCTCGGAAAGGAAAGCGTTCAGAACATCCTGGTTTTCCGCTTCGCCAACTCGATCTTCGAGCCGCTCTGGAATCGTCACTACATCTCGCACGTCCAGATCACGGCGGCGGAATCCGTCGGAATCGAAGGACGCGGCAAGTACTACGAGGAAGCGGGAGTGCTGCGCGACATGTTCCAGAACCACCTGCTGCAGCTGCTGTCGCTCGCGGCGATGGAGCCGCCGAGCTCGTTCACCGCCGATGCCGTGCGCGACGAGAAGGTGAAGGTGCTGCATTCCGTCCGGCCTCTCGTAGAGGGCGACTGTCCACCAGCCGTGGTGCTGGCTCAGTACGGTCCGGGAAACCTCGACGGCAAGTCGGTGCCGGGCTACCGCAGCGAGCCTGATGTGTCTCCGAACACGCTCACGCCGACTTACGGTGCGATGCGCATCTCCATCGACAGCTGGCGCTGGAAGGGAGTGCCGTTCTACCTGCGGTCGGGGAAGAGAATGGCGCGCCGTATCTCCGAGATCGCGATTCAGTTCCGATCGCCTCCGCTGCTGCTCTTCGGCCAGAAAGCGGTGGAGGATATGTCGCCAAGCGTTCTCACTCTCCGCGTCCAGCCGGACGAGGGAATCTCGCTCCGGTTCCAGGTGAAGACGCCCGGCGCGATGCACGAGCTGACGCCAGGCCTCGAGATTACGCCCGTCGACATGGACTTCAGGTACGCCGAAGCATTCGGCAACGATGCACATCCGGCGTACGAAACACTACTCCTTGACTGCATGATCGGCGACCCGACTCTCTTCACGCGCAGTGACGAAGTTGAGATGGCGTGGGCGATCGTCGATCCCGTCATCGAGTACTACGACAAGCACCGCCCCGAATCACTTCCGACCTACACCGCCGGGAGCTGGGGTCCTGCCGAAGCCGACAAACTCCTCGACGGAGACCACACACGTTGGCGTTAGCTCCACTGATCCTGCCGCTCGTCGCGCTCGTACTCTCTTCGACCGCGTGTCAGGATCCGAAATCGACGCATCAGGATTCTGCCGCCGTGCTGGCGGGAGACACGACTCAACACGTGCTGCCCGCCGACGCCCGCGCTCTGGTACTACGCGCTCGCGAGCTCGACCGCGCGGACAGTCTCGACGCCGCCCGGGCCGCCTACGAAAATGCGGCGAAGAAGCTGCCGCAGCTGACCGACTGGCTTTACCTGCGCGCAGCGGGCGTCACCGCTGACAGCGCTGCGCGTGCCGGTTACTACGCGCGGCTGCGCACCGATGTCGCGAGGGACCGCGTGCGCTACACCGATGCGATTGCCAGGGAGCGGACGCGTGACTTTGCCGGCGCCATCCGCGCTTACAACGCGCTCGGGGAGAAGGTCGACGCTCTCAGGCTCCGGGTGTCGCCGCCCGCCGACGAAGCATCGAAAGCCGCGGCGCGCGGCGAGCTCCTCTCCTACATCGGCAGCTCCAACAATTCCGCCGATACCCGTGAGGCGATCTCGCTTTTCGACAAGGCCTTCACCACCACGACGCCCGCCGAGGAGCTCACCATCGCGCGGGCGGCGGCGAAATCGGGCGTGCCGGACCGCGCCGCGACAGCATACGCAAAAGCCCTCGGCGCTGGACTGGGGAACGTGAACGACACTTTCGGCTACGCGAGCGTTCTCTACCGCCTGCGCAAATTTCCGGAAGCGGCTGCGGAGTTCGCGAAGGTGCGCACTCCCGCGAACCTCGCGGCCGCGGCGCAATACCAGCGTGCACGCGCTCAGGTCGCGTTGGGGAACATTGAGGTTGGCCGTTCGACGCTTAGAGCGATCACTACTGCATATCCAAAGGACACCAGCGCCGCGTCGGCGCTGTTACTGCTCGCCGATCTCGCCACTGACGAGAATCGCGACGCGGACGCGCGACAGGCGCTGATGAATCTGCTGGGGCGTTTCCCAAGCGGCAGACACGCAACCAGTGCGCGCTTTCGCGCGGGGATGATTGCCTACATCGCGGGAGATCGAAAAGGTGCGGCGGCCGAGTTCGACTCGCTCGTAGCTCGCGATTCGAACAGCACTGAAGCCCTCTCTGCCGCGTACTGGGCCGGTCGCTCCTACGCCGCGCTCGGCAACAAGAAGCGCAGCGCGGAGAGATGGCGCTGGATCATCAACAAGGAGCCGTTGAGCTATTACGCGGTTCTTGCCGCGAAGCGCGTCGATACGACTCTGGTCGCTCCGGATCGGTCGCCGGCGAATTATGGAAAGGTGCCAGCGGTCGATTCAGCGCTGGACAGGGTGGTCGCGCTCAAGGATGTCGGAATGGATGTCGAGGCCGGATTCGAGAACGATCGGCTTTTCCGGGATGCGCTGTCGGACTCGAAGCGTCTGGTCGCTACTGCGCACGCGCTGGCGGGCACCGACCAGGCCTCCCGCTCGATCGCGCTCGGCAAACGCGCGCTCGACGAGATCGGCAGGAGCCCCGAGAACTACCGTCTGTACTTCCCGGTGCTGGAGCGCGAGACTCTGATATCGAGCTCGAAGAAGAATAGCCTCGATCCGGTGCTCGTCGCGGCGCTTATCCGGCAGGAGTCGAACTTCAATCCGCGCGCGACATCACCAGCCGGTGCGCGTGGGTTGATGCAGTTGATGCCGACAGTTGGAAAGGACCTCGCCGCCGCGCAGGGGATCGCACCCTGGGACGATGACATGCTCTACGAGCCTGCGACCAACATCAAGCTCGGAACGGCGCACCTGAAAGGTTTGGTGCGCAAATACACGGACGTAGTGAAGATTCTCGCGGCCTATAACGCCGGAGAATCACGCGTCGAAAAATGGTCGACGAAAACAGGCGCCGCGGATCCTGAAGTGTTCACCGAGCGGATCCCCTTCGTCGAAACTCGCGATTACGTCCGCATCATTCTGCGGAATCGCGCCTACTACCAGGCCCTCTACTCCTGGTAAGTCGCTTCTTCGGAGCGCGGTGGAAGCTGGCCTTTGCGACGTTTCCGCCAGTCGAGGAGCCAGGTCATCGGAATTCCGGTGAGCAGAGGAGTCAGGAACATGCCGAGCAGGGAATTGAGCCAGATCAGTGCGATGTAAAAGCAGATAAGGCCGAGCGATACCCAGAGCGTGCCCAGCGGACCGTGCGTTTCCAAGCGAAACTCCCCCGTGAGTAGGTAAATTAAAAGTATCATGGCTTTTGTCGCGGTTGAAGCGTTCGACGTCGAGCGCGCGGTTCGGTCCGCTCTGCCGGACGCTTCGCCGGTGGTTCTGGCCGTGTCGGGCGGCCTCGACTCGATGGTGCTGATGACCGCGGCTGCCTGCCTCCCGGCCCGCTACCGCAGGGTTATCACCGTGGCGACCTTCGACCACGGCACCGGCAGGGCGGCGGGCTGCGCCGCCGCGCTCGTTGCGAAGCGAGCCTCGGAGCTTGGTTTTGGGTGTGTGACCGGCCGCGCTTCGATCGTCGGCACGCGCGAAGATGAGTGGCGGCGCGGGCGCTGGGACTTCTTGCGCCGGGTCGCTGCGGCACATTGTGCGAGTGTCGTTACGGCTCACACCCTTGACGATCAGGTCGAGACGGTTTTCATGCGCATTCTCCGAGACGCCGGCCCGCGCGGCCTCGCCGCGCTATATGCCGACTCGGACGTGAGTCGCCCGTTTCTGGGTATCCGACGCGAGACCCTCGCCGCTTATGCGCTCGAGCACAACGTTCCCTTCGTGCAGGATCCATCGAATTTCGACCGCCGACACCTACGGAACCGGATCAGACTGGACATTCTGCCGTCAATCACCCGGCGCAATCCGAATTTTCCCGCCGAGCTCCTTGCCCTGGCGCGCGAGTCGGCTGTCTGGCGGCGCTCGCTCGAGGATCTGGCGGGAACAGTCGACGTCGAGTCCGAGCACGACGGCGCTTTTCGGATCAGCCGTCGCAGCCTCGAGGGTTACGACGCCGATTCGCTGCGAGTACTGTGGCCGGCGCTGGCGGCGCGCGCCCGCGTGGTAATGGACCGCCGGGGAACCCACCGTGCCGCAGAGTTTACTATTAGGGGAGCTACCGGAGGCGCTATTCAGCTTTCCGGAGGGGTCGAGATCGTGATGCGGCGCGATCACTTGCTGTTGCGCCGGATGCCCGATGGCGGGCGACGGCGATCGACTCGTTCCGGACAACGCCAACGACCAGAGATGCGCGGATGAGCAGCACTATGAGGCCCGTCGGGACCAAGTCCGATCCGCGGCTGTCCGGCAGAGCCGTGAAGCGGATTGCGTTTGACGAAACAGCGATCGCGCGTCGCGTCTCCGAGCTCGGCAGAGACATTACCGCTGCCTACCCCGACGGTGACTTGCTGGTGCTTGGTTTGCTCAAAGGAAGCTTCATCTTCCTCAGTGATCTCGTGCGTCAGATTACGCGGCCGCTGCAGGTAGACTTCCTCGTCGCGTCGAGCTACGGGGACGGCACGGTGTCGAGCGGGACCGTTAACCTCGTTTACGACCCCGAAACCGAGCTGGAAGGGAAAGACATCCTTTTGGTGGAAGATATCGTTGATTCCGGCAGGACGTTGAATCGTCTGATGACTATACTGAAGGAGCGAAAGCCGAGGTCGCTGGAGATTTGCGCGCTCCTCCATAAACGAATCGCCGAGGGGCTGCGGTTCGATACGAAGTTCGTTGGTTTCGATGCTCCGAATGAATTTTTGGTTGGATATGGGTTGGATCACGCGGAGAACTTCCGCCACTTGCCGTACATAGCGAGCTTGCAGTAATGCCGATACAAATGCCCAATAAAACGCCAAAGAAACCCACCAACTGGAGCAAGGTTTCCAAGCAGCTCTCGTTCTGGGTGTTCGTCATATTGGTGCCCGTCGCGATCATCCAGTTCTCAGGAAAGGGATCCGACGCGGCGCCCGAGATTCCCTACACTCCTCAGTACGATCAGGAGCTGCAGAAGAACAACATCGACAAGGTCACCATCCAGGCGGGACGGCTGCTGACCGGCGAATTCAAGCAGAAGGTGCCGGTGAAGGGCCGTCTGGTGCAGAAGTTCAAGGTGATGCTCCCAACGGAGAACTCGAGCGACGAGGTCGCGCGACTCCGCGAGCACGGTGTGCAGATCCAGGCCGAGGATGCACGCCCGTCATTCACGACCATTCTCATCAGCCTGTTCCCGTACCTGCTGATCATCGGTATCTGGTTCTTCCTGTTCCGGTCGATGCAGGCTGGCGGTGCGAAGGCGTTCAGCTTCGGCAAGTCGAAGGCGAAGCTGCTGACCGGGGACACTCCAAAGGTCACCTTCGACGACGTGGCGGGTGCCGACGAAGCGAAGGTCGAGCTCCAGGAGATCATCGAGTTCCTCAAGGATCCGCAGAAGTTCACCAAGCTCGGTGGCCGTTTGCCCAAGGGCGCATTGCTCGTCGGACCCCCGGGTACCGGTAAGACTCTGCTCGCCCGCGCGGTCGCCGGTGAAGCAGGGCGTCCGTTCTTTTCGATGTCGGGCTCCGATTTCGTCGAGATGTTCGTCGGCGTCGGCGCCAGCCGCGTGCGCGACCTGTTCGAGCAGGGCAAGGCACACGCACCCTGCATCATCTTCATCGACGAGATCGACGCTGTCGGCCGGCACCGTGGTGCCGGACTTGGCGGCGGCCATGACGAGCGCGAGCAGACCCTGAATCAGCTGCTCGTCGAGATGGATGGCTTCGAGTCCAACGATGGGGTCATCCTGATCGCCGCCACGAACCGTCCTGATGTTCTGGACCCCGCGTTGATGCGTCCCGGTCGCTTCGATCGCCAGATCGTCGTCGACTCGCCGGATCTCCGCGGCCGCGAAGGTATTCTCCGCGTCCACATTCGCAACAAGCCGATGGCGGACGATGTCGACGTGACGATGCTGGCCCGCGGAACTCCGGGAATGGCCGGTGCCGATCTCGCCAACCTCGTAAACGAAGGCGCATTGCTCGCTGCCCGTCGCAATCACGACAAGGTCTACATGGCCGACCTCGAGGACGCGAAGGACAAGGTCATGATGGGCGCCGAGCGCAAGTCGATGGTGATGAAGGACGAGGAGCGGAAGCTCACCGCCTACCACGAAGGTGGTCACGCCATCTGCGCGATCAAGGTCAAGGGCAACGATCCCCTTCACAAAGTCACCATCGTGCCGCGCGGTCGAACCCTCGGTGTGGCGTGGACGCTGCCCGAGGACGACAGAGTTTCCGTGACGCGCGAACAGCTCGAGGCGAATCTGGTGAAGGCCTATGGTGGTCGCGTGGCTGAGGAGCTGGTGTTCGGGCGCGATCGCGTCACCACCGGCGCGTCGAGCGACATTCAACAGGCCACCGGACTCGCGCGTCGGTACGTGTCACAGTGGGGGCTGTCTGACGAGATTGGTCCGGTTCTCGTCGGCGACAACGAGCAGGAGCTCTTCCTCGGCCGCGAGCTGCAGACGCGGCGCGAGGTATCTGAGCGCACCGCGCAGCTCGTCGATTCCGAGGTCACCCGCGTCATTCGAGAAGCGTATGCTCGCGCAACGGCCGTGCTGCAGGAGAACATCGAGCTGTTGCACACCGTTGCCAGCGCGCTGCTGGATAGAGAGACATTGACGGGCGACGAGGTCGCCGCGCTCGCGCGTGGTGAGACTTTGCCGCCCAGGCCGATTGCGCCGCCACCTTCGGCGCCGCCAGCGCTCACGACGCCGGTGATGCATCCCAAGCCCTCCAAACCACCGCTCTTCGGAGGTCCGGAGGTCGCGCCCGCGTGAGCTTCGCCTGGCCGTCGAAGTCCCAGCGGCCTACCCTCTTCGGAATTCTCAACGTTACCCCCGACAGCTTCAGCGACGGGGGTAACTTTTTTTCGACCGATGCTGCGATCGCGCAGGCAGATCGGATGATTTCCGAGGGAGCCGACGTCATCGACATCGGTGGAGAATCCACCAGGCCTGGCGCGAAGCCAGTTTCCGCGCGTGAAGAGCTCAAGCGCGTGCTGCCGACCATTCGCGCGATCCGTTCCAGATGGAGCGACGTTACGATCTCAATCGACACGGTCAAAGCAGAGGTCGCAAAGGGAGCGCTCGCCGAAGGGGCCGAGATCGTGAACGACGTTTCCGGACTGTCCCTCGATCCGGCGATGGCGGGAGTGTGCGCCGAGGCCGGCTGCAACGTCGTGCTGATGCATTCGCGCGGAACCGTCGCCGAGATGGCGAGCTATGATAAGGCTGTGTATGGGCGTGACCCCGTCGGCGAGATCATCGCCGAGCTCGAGGAAAACGTCCAGAACGCACAGCGTGCGGGAATTCACCCCGCCCGTATCGCGCTCGATCCGGGAATCGGCTTCTCCAAAAAAACGGCCCATTCGCTGGCGACGGTCGTCGAGCTGGCGCGCATCGTTGCGCTCGGCTATCCCGTGCTGGTCGGTGCGTCGCGGAAGCGCGTCATAGCGGAGCTGATTCGCTACACCGCTCATCCCGGAAGCGCGTCGGCGGGCACCACTCTCGCGCCCCAGCTAATCTCGAACGACGACCGCGACATGGCGACTGTCGGGGTGAACGTCGTCGCCTTTTACGCGGGCGCCCGCGTATTTCGAGTGCATCGAGTGCGACCCAATCGGCTCGCCCTCGATGCTGCGTGGGCGCTCACGCCCGACGAATCAGAGCTGCTCTCCGACTGACACCGTTCGAACGGCGGTGACAGGCTCTTCGAGAAAAACCCGATCCTTCCCGAACCACCAGATCAGGAATCCGGTCGCTACCACCTCGATCAGGATGAGTGTGGGCAGCACGTTCGGGTGGTTCACGAGCGGCGTCAGCGATCCGGAGGGAGGAAACATCAGCGGGATGTTCAGAAGATTGAAGACGACGATCCCGATCAGCAGCTCGCGCGAGCCGTCGAAGATTTTCCAGCACGCTATGCAGAACGCGAGCTCGACGACGAAATCCAGAATTGGATAACCCTGAAGGTTGAGACCGATGCGTGGTCCCCAGGAGAGTGGAAGAAGGGCGATGTCGGGCTCGTGATGGATGATGTCCAGCGCGATGTGGGACAGGATCCCGAGGGCGATCGCTACGCCGACGGTCGAGCGGCGGGCCGATTTTCCCATGCCCCAGACCAGTGCCGCGAGCAGCAGTCCGGTGGCGATCGAGTGCGAGTACGGGAGAAAGCTCAGATGCACGGCATCCGGAGTTATCACCGCGCGTTCGATCGACAGGTAGCTGAAAATTATCCAGAGGAGCTCGACTGCCTGGACGGAAATGAGGAGCGGGATCAGGCCTACTCTGGGGAATTTCCTCTTCAGAACCAGTGCGGCTGAGGCGTGACTGATGGGGTACGTAAGCCCTCCCGGCTGTTCGTTGGCGTCCGCTCTCTCGGGCAACTCACGAGCCGCTGAATTAGTTTTGACTTCGTTACTCTCACCGAGGCGCTCCCAATAAGACGGTTTCCTTCGCCGGGTTGGACGACCGCCGTTCTCCTGCTGTTCGTTTACATGCTCACCCTCGCCCCGAGCGTCACGCTCTGGGATTCCGGTGAGTTCCTGGCTGCCATGCATTCGCTCGGCATCCCGCATCCGCCCGGCACCCCGCTTTACGTTCTCATCGGGAAGGTCTGGAGCCTCGCCTTCGCTTCCATTTTCGGCTTCGCCCGCTCGATCAATCTGCTGTCGGCCGTGAGCACGGCGTTCGCGTGCGGCATCCTCACGAGTCTTTTCAGCAAGTGGACGGAGGATGGGTTTGCAGCCACTGCTGCCGGGCTCACCGCCGGATTGATGTCTACGGTTTGGCTCGGCGCGACCGAGACCGAGGTGTACGCCGTCGCGTTTCTCTTCGGCGCGATGGTCCTGTGGGCCGCTGATCGTGCCGGGCAGAACTCGGACGCGCGGTGGGCGTTGGTCGCCGCGTATCTGGCCGGGCTCTCCTGGACGCTTCACCTCACCGCGCTTTTGGTCGTGCCAAGCGCGATCCTGCTCGTTTTCACCACCAGCGATGGGTATTTCGCGGTTCCGGTCGGCAGGCGCCACGCCGACGGGCGACGCGAAGCGCATTCATTCGCCAGGCTGCTGCGGAACGGGCTCGTCGTCACAGTCATCGGAATGACGTGCGTGCTATACCTGGTCATTCGGGCGCACCGCGATCCGGCAATCAATCAGGGCAATCCGTCCACCTTCGCATCGTTCGTGGACGTCCTGCTCAGACATCAGTACGACGTGCCTTCCCTCTGGCCGCGTCAGGCTCCGTTTTATTTGCAGCTCGGGAATGTCTTCGAGTACGCCGACTGGCAGTTCGCGAAAGGGCTGACGCCCGACGCCCCACCGAGCTGGTGGAGGACACCAGTAACGGTCTTGTACGCTCTCGTCGCTCTCTACGGGTGCATCGCGCATCGCGCCGCCGACCGCCGCAGCTGGCGCGCAATGGTGGTGCTGTTTCTGGTCGGCTCGCTCGGCGTCGTCATCTATCTGAACCTCAAGGCCGGGCCATCGTTCGGTGCCGGAATTCTGCCGGCCAACGCGCTCCACGAGGCGCGCGAGCGTGACTATTTCTTTTTCTGGGCCTTCGCCTGCTGGGGACTGTGGGCGGGATTCGGAGCGATTCGGTTATCGCGACGCCTGATGGCGCCGCTCGGAGTGGTGGCGATGGTGCTGCCGTTCGCGCCGGCGCTCCTGAACTGGACCGCCGTCGATCGGCGCACTGATCCGGTCGAGGCGCGGGCGCGCCAGGATGAATCCGACATGCTGGCGAAGGTGCCGCCGTCCGGTGTGCTGCTCGCCGTCGGCGACAACGACACCTATCCGCTCTGGTACTTGCAGCAGGTAGAAGGGACTCGCAAAGACGTAACCGTCGTGACGGTCCCGCTGCTCGCCGCGAAATGGTACCGGGCCGAGCTTGCGCGGCGCTACAAGCTGCTCGATGCGACCGCGGTGGACCGGTGGATGGGGCGCGACAGCACCATCGCGTTGCTTACCAAGCGCTCCTACGACCAGAACCGACCGGTGGTGCGGTCTCCCTACTACGCGCTCGATTCCACGGGCCGAAAGTAGCTCGGGACTACTGGATCACCAGAGAGTAATTCCCGGTGGCGCCGGCCGTATTCGTCCGCGCGGTGATCACGTAGAAATCCCTCGCCGTCGGCGTGAACACGAGTGATGCGTTTTTGGTGGTTCCGTCCGCGTCGTCGTTCGAGGCGAGGAGGGTGAGGTCGGACGCGGCGTGGATCTCCAGATATGAATCGACGTTCGTAGAGCTCATCGACACCGTAACGGGCTGATTGGCGTCAAGCACGATTACGTACTCGTCTCCGAAGATGCCGTTGAGAGCGCAATCGGTTGTCTGCAGACTCTGTGCAGTCGTGATGCCGCGCACGACGAAAGCGTCTTCACAGCCGGTTACGTGTGCGCTCGACGCAACCGATGCGATGGTGTACGCGCCGGTCGCACCCGGCCAATACGAGTTCGCGGCAAGGATGAAGTTTCCGGCGGGCAGGATCGCCTTGATCGAGGAGTGGGTAGTGTCGGTGCCGACGTCGTCGTTGAGACCAAGCACTCCGCCCGTTGCATTCAGCAGGGCCAGGAACGTATCGAAGTGTGCCGCTGCCTGGGTGAAGACATAGGTACCAGCGGTGGGAATGTTGACCGTGTAGAAATCGGCGAATGTGCCGTCGGAGAGCGCGCAATCGTGCAGGGTCAACTGGCCGTTGCTCGTCGTGCCGAGAACGTGCACCGGCGCGAAGCCGCACGGATCGCTGCCGACCGCGGTGAAGGTGACCGGCGGAAGGTTTCCCGTGCGCGCTACCATGGTGTTGGTACCGAGATTTGGCCCGAGCGTCCATCCGCCGACCGTGGCTACGCCCGCTGCATCCGTCGTCACATTCCCGCCAATAACAGAACCGCCGCCGCTCTCGACGCTGAAGACTACCCGCGCGCCCGCCACTGGCTGTCCGCTCTGATTGCGGACGACTACTGATGGCAGCTCGAAAACATCGGAGCCGGGGGCGCCCGTGAGCTCCGTCGACGAGTTTGCGGCCATGGCGGACGGTCCATTACCCGGCCCCGACGAATCGCCGCAGGACAGCTGAAAAACCGCGACGGCGGTCAGCATTCCGCAGACTGCGAGAGTTTTCGGCCGCATCATTGGGGGCAATATCGGCAGGGTTTCCCCCACGTCAAGCTGCACCCAGGCCGAGGGCCGGTAAGTCGGGGCAAAGGGCGGCTAGACGGCAACGGACGGCCGCGCCTTGTCGCGCGCATCCAGGGATTACTGAAGACTACCAGCTAGTAGCAGTGGGCGGAGCGGCTGGCGGCTCCGAGCTAGGGTTGGATGAAAAGGGGCGCGTCGGACGCGCGTGCTGTTATCAAATCCATGCTCGGAGCCGCCAGCCGCTCCGCTCACAGCCCCGAGCTGGTAGTCTTCAGTGATCTATACCAAGCGTTAGTACCGGTAGTGCTCCGACTTGTACGGTCCCTCGACCGGCACCGACAGGTACTCGGCCTGATCCTCGGTCAGCTTCGTCAGCTTCACACCGAGCTTGTCGAGATGCAGTCTCGCTACCTTCTCGTCGAGCTTCTTCGGTAGCGTGTAAACTCTGCACTCGTACGCATCGCAGTTGGTGTGCAGCTCGATCTGCGCCATCACCTGGTTGGTGAAGCTCGCCGACATCACGAAGCTCGGATGACCGGTGGCGCACCCCAGGTTCAGCAGTCGGCCTTCGGCGAGAATCATCACGCTGTGGCCGTCGGGAAACACATACTCGTCGTACTGCGGCTTGATCTGAATACGCTTGACGCCCCTGGTCTTCTTGAGACCGGCCATGTCGATCTCGTTGTCGAAGTGGCCGATGTTGCCGACAATCGCCTTGTCCTTCATCTGCGCCATGTGCGAGGCGGTGATGATGTTCTTGTTGCCCGTCGCCGTGACGAAGATGTCGCCGGTTTTCACGACATCGTCGAGTGTGGTGACCTGATAGCCCTCCATCGCCGCCTGCAGCGCGCAGATCGGATCGATCTCGGTGATCACGACGCGAGCCCCCTGACCCTTGAGCGCCTGCGCGCAGCCCTTGCCTACGTCGCCGTAGCCACACACGACCGCGACCTTGCCCGCCAGCATTACGTCCGACGCGCGCAGAATTCCGTCGGTCAGCGAGTGACGGCAGCCGTAGAGATTGTCGAACTTCGACTTGGTGACCGAGTCGTTGACGTTGATCGCGGGGAAGAGGAGAGTGCCTGCTTCCATCATCTGATAGAGGCGATGCACGCCGGTCGTGGTTTCCTCCGAGACACCGCGCAGATCCTTCGACATCCGCGTCCAGCGCTGCGGATCTTTCTTGAACTCGCGCCGCAGCAGGTTGAGGATGACACCGTATTCTTCCGAGTCCTTGCTGGCATCGAACTCCGGAACGCGGCCTGCCTTCTCGAACTCGACTCCCTTGTGCACGAGCAGCGTCGCGTCGCCACCGTCGTCGAGAAGAAGATTCGGGCCCGATCCGTCCGGCCAGACGAGCGCCTGGTCGGTGCACCACCAGTACTCCTCGAGCGTCTCGCCTTTCCACGCGAAAACCGGAGTGCCCTGTGGATCATTGAGGGTGCCGTTTTTCCCGACCACCACTGCCGCCGCGGCGTGGTCCTGGGTCGAGAAGATGTTGCAGGACACCCAGCGCACGTCTGCGCCGAGCTGAGTCAGCGTCTCGATCAGCACCGCAGTCTGCACCGTCATATGCAGCGAGCCCATGATCTTCGCGCCCGCGAGCGGCTGTTTGCCCTTGTACTCGGTGCGTAGCGCCATGAGGCCGGGCATCTCATGCTCAGCGAGACGAATCTCGTTCCGACCGTACTCGGCGAGCGAAAGATCCTTGACCTTGTACGGCTCGCGTCCGGCTTCGGCAGCGGCGGTGAATGCGTTCATTGGTTCGGTGATGGTGCCCACTGTGCGCTCCATTGAGAGTCTGCGTTGTTTCTCACTACGCGGTTTTCATGAGCGGAACCGCATCCGCTTTCTTGCGTGAAACGGTTTTCGACGCCGCAGCGCTTCGCTTGCCGGACGCCGCAAAAAGAGTCGGGCCCTTCGCCTCGGGGTCAGCGGGAAGCTCGCTGTACCGAAAGCCCTCGAGGCCGGCCGCTTCCATCCAGCCACCGAGCATTGCGCGGTCGAATCCCTGCCAGAGATGGCCCATCGTCTGCCGCAGGTCCTGGCGGTCGTGTGGCATCATGTCCAGCACCAGCAAACGGCCGCCCGGTCTGAGGGCGCGGGCTGCTTCGGAGATTACTCTAGCAGGATCCGTCACGTAGTGCAGCACGAGGAACAGCAGTGCGACATCGACCTCGCCATCATCGAGCGGCAAAGCCTCGAGCCGCCCGCTTCGGAGGTCGACGTTCCCGATTCCGTGAAGACGTTTCCTGGCCGCGGAGAGCATCGCGGTCGATTCGTCGACGGCGATGACCCGTTTGACGAACGGTGCCAGCGACAGTGCAACCGCGCCGGTACCGCACCCCAGATCGGCGACAGTCCACGATTCGTCGAGCAGGCCGAGCAAGGCGATGTCGGCGCGCCGACCAAAGAGCTCGAGGCGCATCTTGTCCCACTGACCGGCCGAGGTAGAGAAGAACTGCTGCGAGCGCGTCGAGCGCTCGGCGAGCACTGCCTGGGTACGCCGCGCGTCATGCTCCGCAGCGCTGGTGCGCAGGACTTCATCGCGCACGATGTGCCAGAGCCGTCGACTGGCCGGATCGAGGCTGTCGGTAGCCAGTCGATAATGGCGGCTGGTTCCTTCCGCGCGCGCCTCTACCCACCCTTCCGCGCCGAGCATTTTGAGATGTCTGCTGATGGTGGACTGCGGGAGCTGCAGGATCGCCCTCAGCTCGTTGACCGTCAGCTCGTTGCGCTCGAGCGCGAGCAGGACCCTGCTCCTCGTCGGGTCGGCGAGGGCCGTCATTTGTCCAAAGAGGGCTGGGGCCGTCAAAGTATCAATCCGTTCATCCGGATTAAAGGTTATAGTCATCCGGAGCCGAAGTCAAGCGCGGCCACGCCGGCAATTGGTATTTTCTCTTGGTCCCCGCTTCGGCCGCCCGCGCACAGGAGGAAGCCAGCATGACATTCGAAAAGAATCTTCGCCGTCTCGACGAGATCATGGCCTCGCTTGAGGGCGAGCAGATCGGTCTCGACGCGTCGCTCAAGCTGTTCGAGGAAGGCATCGACTTACTGCGTGAGGCTTCGGCGGAGCTCGACAAAGCGGAGACCCGCGTCCAGATGCTGATCGAAAGAGCCGACGGCGGGTTCCAGCTGCGGGAGATGGATCTCTAAGAAGTGGCGGATGCATTCGAAGCCGATCGCGAAAAAATCGAAGCCCAGCTCGACGCGATTTGCGCCAGTGATGTTGTCGCGTCCCTTCCGGGGCGCCTCGGCGAGGCAATTCGCTACGCGTTGAAGAGTCCAGGCAAGCGAATCCGTCCGCTCCTGGTCCAGCTCTCGTACCGCGCGGCGGGAGGCGACCGAGATTCGAGCCTGCTTGCGTGTGCGCCGGAAGTCATACACGCCTACTCGCTCGTTCACGATGATTTGCCCTGCATGGACGACGACGACGTGCGGCGTGGGCGACCGACTGTGCACAAGGTGTTTGGCAATCGAGTAGCGATTCTCGCCGGCGTCGCCATGATTCCGCTCGCGGCGCGCGCGGTGCGCCATGGCGCCCAGGCCTTGCGCCTGACGCCCGCCACGATCAACTCGATTCTCGACGTGCTTCTGGAGGCTGCCGGCGCCGCCGGAATGATCGGAGGACAGCTCCGTGATCTGACTGGCGAGGGAATCGCGCTCTCCCTCGCTGAGAGAGAGTCGATCCATTCGGCGAAGACGGGCGCCTTGATCAACGCCTCGGTGCGCGTGGGCGCTCTGGCTGCCGGTGCGACGGAGGGTCAGCTCGAAGCGTTTGGCAGCTACGGCCGCGCGATCGGGCTGGCGTTTCAAATCATGGACGACGTTCTTGATGTGACTGCGACGAGCAGCGTGATGGGGAAACCGACGGGACGCGATGCCGCGCTCGGAAAGAGCACCTATCCGGCACTGCTCGGCGTGGATGCCGCGCGTGAGCGCGCCTCGTCCCTGATTGATGACGGTCTCGAGAGCCTGGAGAAGCACGGCTTGCTGACGCAGGAGCTGACGCAAGTTGCTAATTTCATGGTAACCCGAACGTCCTGAAAACCCACTTCTCGAATGGCTATTCTCGACCGAGTACAAACTCCAGCCGATCTGAAATCGATGACCCGCGACGAGCTCCGCGCCGTCGCTGAAGAGATGCGCGCGCGACTCATCGAGATCTGCTCGCGGACCGGTGGCCACATCGGAGCCGGGCTGGGGGTCGTCGAGCTGACGGTCGCTCTCCACGCGACGTTCGATACGCCTGGCGACAAGCTGGTTTGGGATGTCGGACACCAGGGCTACCCGCACAAGCTCCTGACGGGCCGCGCCGACCGCATGGAGACGCTGCGGCAGGAGGGTGGGTTGTCCGGGTTCCTGAAGCGCGCCGAGAGCGAGTACGACGCATTCGGAGCGGGTCATGCGGGGACTGCGATTTCGGCGGGGTACGGCATGGCTGTCGCGCGCGATCTCAACGGCGAGTCGTTCAAGGTCGTCTCCGTTCTGGGCGACGGCGCCCTTACCTGCGGTCTGGCGTACGAAGGACTAAACAATGCCGGCGCGTCGGACACGGATTTCATCGTCGTGCTGAACGACAACGAGATGTCGATTGCACCGAACGTCGGGGCGATGTCCAAATACCTGACGTCGATCCAGCGCAATCCACTCTACAATCGCGTGCGGTCGGCGATCGGGACTGTAGTCGATGCCGCGCCGGGCCCGCTGTCGGCGGTGGGGACGCTGGTGAGGAAGTGGGAGGAGAGCATGAAGTCCTTCCTCACTCCCGGCGTCCTGTTCGAGGAGCTCGGCTTCCGCTACTTCGGACCGATCGACGGACACGATATCGATGCCTTGATGGACACTATGGTCGCGGTTCGCGAGATGTCGGGTCCCCGTCTCATTCACTGCATCACTCAGAAGGGCAAAGGCTTTCCCGCCGGCGAGCACGTCGAGAAATGGCACGCATTGCCTCCCGGCCACGATCCGGCGACGGGGAAGCAGCGCAAGGTCTCTTCCGCCAATTCCGCTTACACGGCCGCCTTCGGCCAGGCGCTGGTCGACATCGCCCGCGAGAATCCGCGGGTCGTCGCGATCACCGGAGCGATGCCGAGTGGCACCGGAACGGGGGCATTCGCGAAGGCGTATCCACAGAGATTCTTCGATGTCGGGATCGCCGAGGGGCACGCCGTGACTTTTGCCGCGGGCCTGGCGACTGAAGGTATTCGCCCGGTTTGCGCTATCTACTCGACGTTTCTCCAGCGCGCGTACGACAACGTCATTCACGACGTGGCCATTCAGCATCTTCCGGTGGTTTTCGCGATGGATCGTGCCGGGGTCGTGGGCGAAGACGGGCCAACCCACATGGGCCTCTACGATATCGCCTACATGCTGGCGGTGCCGGGGATGGTCGTTACGGCGCCAAAGAATGGTCGCGAGATGGTCGGCTTGCTGCGCAGCGGCATCGAGCACGATGGCGGCCCGTTCTGTCTTCGCTATCCGCGTGATGCGACGCCGGACGTCGTTCCCGCCACCGCGGAGATCGATGCCATCCCGCATGGAACGTGGGAGATTCTGCGGCGCGGGACGGGCTCGCACGACGCGTCCAGCGCGGTGGCGATCCTGGCCGTCGGAACCATGGTGCTACCTTCGCTGGGAGCAGCCGAGATTCTTAACGAGAGCGGCATCAGCGCAACGGTCGTCAACTGCCGCTATCTCAAGCCCTATGATGCGGACATCCTCGCTGACCTCGTCGGCGATCATCACAACATCCTGGTGGTCGAGGAAGGCACGGTGGTCAACGGCTTCGGATCTTTCATGTCGCGCGTGATCGGCGAGATGCAGCCGGCGGCAAAAGTCGTCGCGCATGGTGTGATCGACGACTTCGTGGATCAGGCGCCGCGAGCGAAGCAGCTGGCATTGCTCGGGCTCGACGCCGCCGGCATCGCCCGGCGCGCGAGCGAGGCGTTCAGTCTGGAGAGCTCGCGGGGCGCCCACCTCCGCGCCGTTTGATGCGGCTTGGCGTCATCGGCCACCAGGGGTATGAGGAGCTGTCCGACATCCTCCGCACCCTGTTCAGCGTAGCACCGGCACTCAATATCGAGCCACTGCTCGAGCAAGGCCTGCACGAAGTGGCCGGCAAGGGCGCGCGGCTCGAGGATCCCGGCCAGTTAGACGCGCTCGTAACGCTTGGTGGCGACGGGACGCTGCTGCGCGGTGCCCGGCTCATCGACGGCCGGAACATCCCCATACTGGGTGTCAATCTCGGACGACTCGGTTTTCTGACCAGCTGTCAGAGTGAAGACTTCGAGCCGGCGCTCAAGAACCTGGCGAGTGGTGATTACGTTGCTCAACCCCGCATGGCGCTCAGTGCGCGCGCGATCGACTCCGAGGGCGCGACCCGCAAACAATGGCGAGCGCTCAACGACTTCGTGCTCCACAAGGGTGGATTCGCGAGAGTCGTCAGGCTGAATGTTTTCGTGGATGGCGAGAGCATCGGCACCTACGCCGCGGACGGAGTAGTCATCTCCACGCCGACGGGATCGACTGCTTACAGTCTCTCGGCGGGCGGTCCGGTGGTCGTGCCAACCGTGGAATCGATCATCATGACGCCCATCTCGCCGCACACCCTCGCAATCAGATCCCTGGTGATACCGGCCGACGCCGAAGTGACGGTGGAAGCAAACGAGACTCCCACCGAACTTCTGGTTACGGTCGACGGGCAGGTCGGTACGAGCTTCGTGAAGGGAGAGAAGCTCAAGGTGAGCAAGGCAGACAATCCGGTGCGCATCGTCCGCTTCCCTGGTGCGACGTTCTTCGAGCGCATGCGGGTGAAGCTTGGCTGGGGCGGCCTCCCCGACGACGACTAGCGGTCAGTGATGCTTACAGAGCTGCGGATCCGAAACTTCGCGATCATCGAGCAGGTCAATCTTCCGCTCGCCGAAGGGTTCAACGTGCTTTCGGGCGAGACGGGCGCCGGCAAGTCGATAATTGTCGGCGCGCTCGGCCTGCTGCTCGGCGAGCGGGCAAGTGCCGATCTCATACGCACCGGGGCGGAGAAGGCGACCGTCGAAGGAGTCTTCGATGTGTCGCGCGTGAAAGGCATCGCCGCGCTCGCCGACGAGCGCGGCATTGAAGTCGAAGATGACACCCTCGTGCTGAAGCGCGAGATCTCGACCAGCGGCCGCGGACGCGCCTGGATCAATGGCGCGACGGTTACCGCGACGGTGCTCGCTGAAATCGGACGGCAGCTCGTCAACCTCCACGGCCAACATGACGCGCAGACGCTGCTCGACCCCGAGTCGCAGCGACGGATTCTCGACGCGTTCGGAGGCGCGGAGGCTCAGGCCTCGCTGGTGCGTTCGACTCACACCGAGCTGTCGGGCATCCGCCGTGAGGTTGCCACGCTGAACCAGCGGCGCGCCGACGCGGAGAAGCGCGCCGATTATCTTCGCCACGTCGCCAAAGAGATCGAGGATGCGCGTCTCACGGCGGGCGAGGACGTTCGTCTCGAGGATGAAGCGCGGATTCTCGAGAATGCCGACGAGCTCCGCACGATGGCCACCAATCTCGGCGAGCTGCTATCCGGAGAGGAGGGCAGCGTGCTGTCGCAGCTGGGCGCAGCGCAGCGTCCACTGAGCTCGATCGAGAGAATCGATTCTTCCGCGGTGAGGATGCAGGAGTTGTTCGACACAGCTTTCTATGCGCTGCAAGAGCTCGCCCGAAGCGTCGAGGATTACGCGGGTTCGGTGGATCTGGATCCCGCGCGCCTGGAGGAGGTGCGTCAGCGCCGCGACCGGCTGTTCGGTCTGCTCAAGAAGTACGGCCCGACGCTCGACGCCGTGATCGAGACGGGGAAATCCGCGCGCGCCGAGCTGGATCTCGTCGACACCGCCGGCCTCGACATCGCCAATCTCTCCGCGCGTGAGGCCGATGCGCGCCGGCGTCTCGGCGTCGCGGCGGAGAAATTGACTGAGATGCGCGTCTCCGCGGCCAAAAAGCTGGCCAAAGCTGTGGATGCTCTGCTGCCGTCTTTGGGAATGCCCGACGGTCGGTTCACGGTTGCACTCACCTCGCGGGACGAGCCGACCGCGGAAGGCGCCGAAGATGTCGAGTATCGAGTGGCGCTCAACGTCGGTCATGAGGACCGGCCGTTGGCCAGGGTTGCATCGGGTGGAGAGCTGTCCCGAGTCATGCTGGCCCTCAAGACCATCCTGGCGCGGGTCGACCGGGTGCCGACTCTGATCTTCGACGAAGTGGACGCTGGGATCGGTGGACGGGTGGGGCTACAGGTGGGCGACACCCTGCGCCGCGTCGCGAAGGAGCATCAGGTATTTGCGATCTCACACCTGCCGCAGATCGCTGCTCGCGC